>CADCUO010000169.1 GCA_902805915.1 uncultured Propionibacteriaceae bacterium
AACAGCGACGCAGCCTTACTGCGTGGGAGTCGGCGGTCGGATGGAACCGAGCACAGTGGCGACCTCCATCACGACAACCACGCGCGCCGGATTCTCCCGTGGTGTGCGATAGCGGCGGGCATACCGCTGCTCCGCGTCCCGTACCACTACCGGGTCCCGGTCGACCCGGACCTGGCCGTGCAGCGTCAGCCAGCGGGCCCGGTCCACCTGGCAGAGCGCCCCGACCGCACCCGCCCGTCCGGCGTTGCGCGCCTTGACGGAGTCGCCGCTGGTGATAACGCGGGCTGTGCAGGTGGCCGCGTCGAAGGTGAACCCGACGGGGACCACGTGCGGTGACCCGTCGAGTCGCAGCGTGGTCAGCGTCGCGAGGTGCCGCTCGAGGAGGAACTGCAGGATCTCCGCCTCGAGGTGCTGGGGATCGAAGCGGGTCATGGCGCCTCCCGGTCCTCCAGATCACCTTCCACATCAAGATAGATCTGTTGCAGCTGGTCCATCAGCGCGGGATCCGGCTCGGCCCACAGACCACGATCCACCGCCTCGTTCAGCTTCTCGATGATGCCGCGTAGCGCCCACGGGTTGGCGTGGGTCATGAACTCGCGGTTCTGCTTATCCAAAACGTAGTTCTCGGCCAGCTGGGCGTACATCCAGTCGGTGACCACACCGGTCGTGGCGTCGAAGCCGAACAGGTAGTCGACCGTGGCCGCCAGCTCGAACGCCCCCTTGTAGCCGTGGCGACGCATGGCGCCAATCCAGCGGGGGTTGACCACCCGGGCCCGGAACACTCGGGAGGTTTCCTCGCCCAAGGATCGGGTCCGCACCGCGTCCGGTGTGGTGGAGTCGCCGACGTAGGCCCTGGGTTCGGCCCCGGTCAGCGAGCGCACAGTGGCGACCATGCCGCCGTGGTACTGGAAGTAGTCGTCGGAGTCGGCGATGTCGTGCTCGCGGGTGTCGATGTTCTTTGCCGCAACGGTGATCCGTCGGTAGTTGGTCTCCATGTCGCCGCGAGCCGGCGCACCGTCCAGGTCCCGGCCGTACGCGTACCCGCCCCAGGTGGTGTAGACCTCGGCCAGGTCTGAGTCGTCGCGCCAGTTGCCCGCTTCGATAAGTGGGAGGATGCCCGCGCCGTAGGATCCCGGCTTGGACCCGAAGATCCGCGTAGTGGCGCGCCGCTGGTCGCCGTGCTCGGCTAGATCGGCTTGGGCATGCCGGCGGGGGTAGTTCAACTCCGGCGGCTCATCCAGGCCCACCACCAGCAGCACAGCGTCGTCCAGCATGGCGACCACATGCGGGAAGGCGTCCCGGAAGAAGCCAGAGATCCGTACCGTCACGTCGATCCGCGGCCGGCCCAGCTCGTCCAGCGAGATGGGATCCAGTCCCACGACCCGGCGGGATGCCTCGTCCCAGCGCGGGACTACGCCGAGCAGCGCCAGCACCTCGGCGATGTCGTCCCCGGAGGTCCGCATGGCTGACGTACCCCACACCGACAGCCCGACCGACGGCGGGAACTCACCAGTGTCGCTGCGGTAGCGGTCCAGCAGCGACTCTGCCATCGCCTGTCCAGTTTGGTACGCCAGCCGGGACGGGATCGCCTTGGGGTCCACGGAGTAGAAGTTGCGCCCCGTCGGCAGCACGTTGACCAGCCCGCGCAGCGGTGACCCGGACGGTCCGGCCGGCACGTAGCCACCATCGAGTGCGTGCAGCGTGTTGGTGATCTCGTCCGTGGTCGCGGCCAGGCGGGGGATCACCTCGCGGCAGGTGAAGCGCAGGGAGGCAGCGACGCCGGGCACCATCTCACCGAGCTGGTCGGTGACGATGCCGTCGACCGCGTCCTCGGCCCAACCGGCGTCGTCCAGCGCGGTGACCAGAGCCTTGGCCTGTTCCTCGACAGCGTCGGTCTGGGCCAGATCGGATGCGTTCTCCTCCAGCCCGAGCGCGACCCGCAGGCCGGGGATGCCGTTGACCTGGCCGCCGAAGACCTGGTTGGAGCGAAGGATCGCCAGCACCAGGTTGATCCGGCCGTCCGACTCCGGAGCTTGACCCAGCACGTGCAGGCCGTCGCGGATCTGGACGTCCTTGATCTCGCACAGCCAGCCGTCGACGTGCATCACGAACTGGTCGAAGGCATCGTCGTCGGGACGCTCCGCCAGACCAAGATCATGATCCATCTCCGCTGCCTTGATCAAGGTCCAGATCTCACCTCGTAGGGCCGGCGCCTTGGCCGGGTCCATCGCCACCACGTTGCCGTACTCGTCCAGCAGCTGTTCGAGCCGGGCGATATCCCCGTACGACTCGGCGCGCGCCATCGGCGGTACCAGGTGGTCGATGATGGTTGCGTGGGCACGGCGCTTTGCTTGCGTACCCTCCCCTGGATCGTTGACCAGGAAGGGATAGATCAACGGCATCGACCCGATCGACGCGTCGGACCCGCACGCCGCCGACATGCCGACGTTCTTGCCCGGCAGCCACTCCAGGTTGCCGTGCTTGCCCATGTGCACGACCGCATGTGCGCCGAACTCCTTTTCCAGCCAGCGATAGACGGCCAGATAGTGGTGCGACGGAGCTAGATCAGGATCGTGGTAGATGGCGATCGGGTTCTCCCCGAAGCCGCGGGGTGGCTGCACCAGGATCACCACGTTGCCCCCGCGCAACGTGGCGGCGACGATCTCACCGTCCGGGTGGGATGACCGGTCGACGAACAGGTCTCCGGGCGCCTCACCCCAGGCCTCGGTGACCCCGTCGATCAGCGCCTCCGGCAGGTCCGCCAGCCACTGGCGATAGGTGTGGGCAGCGATCCGGACCGGCTGGCCGGACAGCTGACCCTGGGTCAGCCACTCGGGGTCCTGTCCACCGGCGTCGATCAGCGCATGGATCAAGGCATTGCCCGCGGTGGTGTCGGGGTGCTCGCCGTCCACCTCGGGCAGCGGGCCGGTGCCGGGGATGGCTCCTACCGGACCCAGGTCATATCCGGCTGCTCGCATCGCGCGGAGCAGCCGGATCACCGATACCGGGGTATCCAGACCAACGGCGTTGCCGATCCGCGAGTGCTTGGTCGGGTAGGCGGACAGCACGATGGCGATCCTGCGCTCCGCTGCCGGCGTATGCCGCAGTCGGGCGTGGGCGACGGCGATGCCGGCTACTCGGGCACACCGCTCCGGGTCGGGGACGTAGTGCGGTAGCCCCTCGGAGTCGGACTCCTTGAACGAGAACGGCACGGTGATGATCCGGCCGTCGAACTCCGGCACCGCCACCTGGGTGGCTACGTCGAGTGGTGTCATGCCCTCATCCGACAGCGCCCAGGAGGCCCGGTCCCAGGTGAGGCACAGTCCTTGCAGGATCGGGATGTCGAGCTTGGCCAGCGCGCGCACGTCCCAGCCCTCGTCGTCCTCGCCGGCGGACGCGGTCGCCGGGCGGGTACCGCCGGCGGCCAGCACCGTTGTGATGAGGGCGTCCAGCGTGCCGAGGTGGGTCAGCAGATCCGCTGGTGCGTCCCGCAGTGATGCCGCGAAGATGGGCACACCGACGCCGCCGGCCTGGTCAACCGCGTCGACCAGCGCGTGCACGTACTGGGTGTTCCCGGCGGTGAACTGAGCGCGGTAGAACAAGATGCCAACCCGCGGCCTTAGCTCGGCCACCGAGTCAGGAACCGGCCGAGCAAGCTCGCCCCAGGTCGGTTGTTCTACCGGCGGCTCGAACCCCTCGCCGGTGAGCAGCAAGGTGTCACACAGAAAGGCGTGCAGCGAGGCGAGGTTGTCGCTGCCGCCCTGGGCCAGGTAGCGGTGCGCCTCGGCTGCGACATTGATCGGAACCGTTGACAGCTCCATCAGCGCGGCGTCTGGAGCCTGCTCGCCGCCGAGCACCACCATCGGCTTGCCGGTCTGCCGGATTCGCTGAAAGCCTCCACACAGTGACTGCGGCGAGCCGAGAATCCGGGCCACGATGAGGTCGGCTGCCTCTAGCACGTCGGCCAGCTCGGTGTGGGCGCTCCTGCTCGGGTTGGCGTAGACGTAGTCGGCACCACAGGCACGTGCAGACAGCAGGTCGGTGTCGGATGTGGACAGCAGCGCGATGCGCATCAGGGTGTGCTCCTCTTCCGGGGTGCTCGCCTCGGCTTGGTGCCGGCGGCCGACACAGTCACCGCGAAGGCGCTGCTCGCAGTGGCGGACCGTCCCGGATCTTGCCGGCCGGCACTGTCGAGGACCGAAGCCTAGCCCGTAACTACGATGTCGGGGTGACCATCCCGCAGCAGCGCCCGATTGCCGACCGCTGCCCGGGCCTGCTCGCACCGCACGAGGCCGAGGACGGGCTGCTGGTTCGGCTCCGGATCCCAGGGGGCCAGACCTCGGTTGCTGCGCTGACCGAGCTGAGCAGGGTTGCCCGAACCTTCGGCCAGGACGACCTGCAGCTGACCTCGCGTGGGAATATTCAGATCCGTGGCCTGGACCGCCGCGACCTGGAGCCCCTCAGCAACGCGGTGGCCGCCGCCGGGTTCCTGCCGTCGGCCAGCCACGAGCGCGTCCGCAACATCGTGGCCTCACCGCTGACCGGACTTGCCGGCGGCACCGAGGATGCTCGGCCGCTGGTGGCAGCACTGGATCAAGCCCTCTGCGCAGAGGATCGGCTGGCGGCACTACCGGGGCGGTTCCTCTTCGCCGTCGATGACGGGCGCGGGGACGTCACCTCGCTCAGCTTCGACCTCGGCGTACAGATCCTGGACCGCGACCGGGCGCTGATCCTGGTCGGTGGACCGCGGACGGGGTTCCAGGTCGCTGCGGGGCAGACCGTGCAGACGGTGCTGGCCCTGGCCCGCCGGTTCGTGCAGCTCCGAGCGGGCGTGCCGCGACCGCCGTGGCACGTACGCGAGGTCGACCTCATCGCCCTCGACCCCCGGGTCGGGCCCGTGGAGGCCACTCAGGGTCGGGCCCAGCCGCGGCTGGGCCGGATTGAGGACGCGGCGTCAGTTCAGGTGCCGCTGTCCCTCCTCACCCCTGAGCAGGTGTCTGCGGTCGCCGAGGTGGGGAGCGGACCAGTGGTGGTCACACCGTGGCGTGGGCTTGTGGTCGCCGGTGCGGGAGACCAGCTGAGCAAACTCACCGCTGCCGGCCTGCTCGCTGACGACACCTCCGCCTGGTCGGGCATCACCGCATGCACCGGGTCTCCCGGGTGCGCCAGGTCCAGGATCGACACCAGGCAGCTGGGGACCGAGCTGGGCCGGCTGCTGCACACCGGGTCGCCGCGGGTGCACCTGGTCGGCTGTGAGCGTCGTTGCGGCGCGCCGAGCGAGGCCCATGTCGACCTGGTGGCGCCTGTCTCGGCCGTGGCTGCGCTGCGGCAGATCAGCACCGCCCGGGACCTGCGGTGAATCCGCGTCCGCCGCAGGTCTACAGCTACTGCGACAACGGCGTCGAGATCTACCGCCAGTCGTTCGCCATGATCCGCGCCGAGGCTGACCTGGCAGGCGTGCACGAGTCCGCCCGCACTGTGGCGGTGCGGATGATCCACGCCAGCGGCGATGTCGCGCTGGCTGAGGCGATGGAGTTCCATCCCCGGCTGGTTGAGGCGGCTCGCGGAGCGCTGCAGACCGGAGCCACGGTCCTGACCGACGCCAATATGATCGCCGCCGGTGTCACCCGCGCACGGCTCCCGCGGGACAACGAGGTGCTGTGCTACGTCCGCGACCCCCGGGTACCGGCGCTGGCTAAGCAGTGGCGGACCACTCGATCCGCCGCCGCGGTGTCGCTGTGGCGCGACCACCTGGAGGGGTCGGTGGTGGCGATCGGCAACGCCCCGACGGCCTTGTTTCAGCTGCTGGAGCTCATCCACGCCCGGGGACCCCGGCCAGCTGCCATCGTGGGCGTCCCGGTCGGCTTCGTCGGATCAGCTGAGAGCAAGCAGGCCCTGGCGGAGAACCCGTTCGACATCCCGTACCTGGTGGTGCATGGGCGGCGCGGCGGATCTGCCCTTGCCGCCTCGGCCATCAACGCCCTAGCCCAGGAGAAGGAAGTCTGATGGCTGGAACCGTCTACGGTGTCGGGGTCGGCCCGGGCGACCCCGAGCTGATCACCGTGCGCGGAGCACGGCTGATCCGCGAGGCGGACGTGGTCGCGTACCACTCCGGCACCCAAGGCAGGTCAATCGCCCGCTCGATCGTGGCTGACCTGATTCAACCTGGCGTGCTCGAGGAGCTGCTGGCGTACCCGGTGACGGTGGGCGACACCCAGCATCCGCTCGGATACTACGGAGCCATCGCCGAGTTCTACGACGCCTCGGCGGCCCGGTTGGCGGCGCATCTGGACGCCGGCCGGACCGTGGTGGTGCTGGCCGAGGGTGACCCGCTGTTCTACAGCTCTTACATGTATCTCCATGACCGGCTGAGCACCCGGTTCGCGAGCGAGATCGTGCCGGGTGTGACGTCGGTCAGCGCCGCGACGGCCGCAGTGGCGACCCCGCTGACGCGGCACGAGGACGTCCTCACGGTGCTGCCGGGGACACTTCCGGTGCCGGAGCTGGCCCGCCGGCTGGCCGACACCGATGCGGCAGCGATCATGAAGCTCGGCCGGACCTTCGCCGGTGTCCGGGAAGCACTGGAGCAGGCTGGTCGGCTGGCCGACGCCATCTACGTCGAACGGGCCAGCACCGGCCGCGAGACGTCGCGGCCGGTGGCCGAGGTGGATCCGGCCACGGTGCCGTACTTCTCCATGATCATCGTGCCCGGCCGTGATCGGAGAGCCGACAGTGCGCAGCGTGCCGGCGAGAGTCCCGCCTCAATCCTGGCCACCGGAGCTGGTGAGCTGCTGGTCGTTGGGCTGGGGCCCGGGCCCGACCGGTGGACCACCCCCGAGGTGAGTGCCGCACTTGCCGGGGTGGACCACGTGGTCGGGTACGCGCCCTACGTGGAGCGGGTGCCGCAACGGGTCGGGCTCCGGCGACATGCTTCCGGCAACACGGTGGAGGTGGATCGGGCCCGTCAGGCGCTGGAGCTGGCCCTGGCCGGGGAGCGGGTGGCTGTCGTATCGGGTGGAGACGCCGGCGTGTTCGGGATGGCCGCGGCCGTGTTCGAGGCAGCGGAGAACGAGCGGTACGCGGAAGTGGCTGTCACGGTGCTTCCGGGCCTGACCGCGGCGCAGGCTGTGGCCGCACGAGCGGGAGCCCCGCTGGGCGGCGACTTCGCCGTCATGTCGCTGTCCGACCGGCTCAAGCCCTGGGCCACCATCGAGTCCAGGCTCCGCGCGGTGGGGACTGCGGACCTGGTGGTCGCGGTGTACAACCCCGCATCACGCAGTCGGACCACCCAGCTGAAGCTTGCCAAGGAAGTCCTGCTCGAGTCGCGCGACGCCGGCACCCCCGTGGTGATCGGCCGTGATGTGGGACGACCTGGCGAGGAGCTCATCATCACCAACTTAGGTGATCTTGATCCAGACGTGGTGGACATGAAGTGCCTGTTGATCATCGGTTCTAGCCAGACGAAGGTGAGCAATACCGGCCTGGTCTGGACTGCGCGATCGGTACCCCATACCGGAGCTGGAGAAGCGGGACAAAACTACAGGCGTTGAGCCTGCTGCTGCCACGGCAGGTGCGCCCCGTCGAATGGTGGATGTCGGTCCGTCACAGCGGTCATGACCGACCGGCAGGTCGCTGTAGCCATCGCGGCCACCTCAGCAGGGTAGGAGAACAGTCGTGCATGCTGTTCGAACTCGTCCTGGTCCAGGACCGTCACTTCACCGTCATCGAGCTGCTCCACGTCAAGATCAAGATCGATGAAAGTGAACAGCTGGCCGTTCCTTCTCAGCGGCGTCGTGATGTCGACGTACAGCTGCTTCGGACGTCGCTAGCGAGGATCTGCCGGTACGAAGTAGGCCGACCACGGCACCCCGGGCTTGAGTAGGCGCAGGCACGGGGACGCTTCGAACATTCCGCCCTGATAGCTCACAGCCGTCCCCGGCGGTATCCAGAGCCAGGTCCCGTGGTGGTCCGTCCCCAGCTCGACACCGATGGTGCTTCGATGAAATGAGCCGTCCCACTTCGTCGATACGACCGTGGCGGTCGCGATCTGGTTGACCATGACTGCACCTCCAAAGGTCCTTACCCACGGCGCATGTCCGGATAGGCTGCCATCACCGGCCGCCAGCCGCTACCTTCTAACCATGGCAGACGACACCTACACCGTGGAGCGGGCGGCGATCATCGACGCGCCTCCGGCGCGCATCTACGGCCAGATCGCTGATTTCCACAACTGGCCGCACTGGTCCCCGTGGGAAGACGTGGACCCTGAGCTGAAACGCAGCTACTCCGGGGCGGAGTCGGGTACCGGGGCCGTCTACAGCTGGTCGGGCAACCGCAAAGCTGGCCAAGGGCGAATGGAGATCGTCCAGGCGTCGGAGCCTTCCAGGGTGCACATCAACCTCGTCTTCGAGAAGCCGTGGAAGGCTCGCAACGACACAGTCTTCAGGATCGATCCGGAGGGGTCCAAGTCCCGGGTGACCTGGTCGATGAGCGGTAGGAGAACCCTCGCGACGAAGGTGATGGGCGTCTTCACCTCAATGGACAAGATGCTCGGCCCTGACTTCGAAAAGGGTCTGGCACGGCTGAAGGCCACCACAGAAAGACCAGACCTAGGAGCACCGTGACGTACACCCTTCAACTTCGGCAGCGAGTCACCGTCCTGCAGAACAGGTATGACGTCATCGGAATGGACGGCGGTAGCGAAACTCTGCTGGCCTACGCCCAGCAGAAGCGCTTAGCCCTGCGGGAGAGGATCACCTTCTACACCGACGAGTCCGCCCAAGTGGTGGCTTTCACACTTTCCGCGCGAAACATCATGGAACTCGTTGGGACCTACGACATCGCCCTACCGACTGGGGTTGTGCTCGGCACGCTGCGAAAGGACGCGGTCGCCTCCCTGGCCCGCTCCACCTACCACCTCGATACCCAGCAGGGGACGCTCGTCGGACGTGAACGCACCTGGTGGCGACCCCTTGCCCGGCGAGCGGTCTCGATCGCCAGCGACCTGCCCTGGCTGCTCCCGCTGCAGTTCGACTTCACTGACGCCCAAGGCAGGATCGTACTCGCGATTGAGCGGCAGCTGAGACTCCGCGACCGGTACGCCATCACAGTTAACGACGACGAGTTCGACTGGCGCGTGGCCGCGGCATGTGCGGTGGCGGTCGATGCCCTGATGGACCGTTGATCCGGCGGACCAGCTAGCTGCGAACAAGCCGCTGTCCGTGTTCTGCCTCCTCCTCCATCACATCC
>CADCUO010000170.1 GCA_902805915.1 uncultured Propionibacteriaceae bacterium
AGGTGTCCTGCTGTCCGGCGAAGCTGGCAAAGGGGAGATCCTCCGCGGTGGCCGAGGACCGGACCGCCACCGGCGTATCCCCACCGAGCTGCCGGTAACCGTCGAGGATGGCCCGCCGTACCGGGTCCGGCACCGGGATGGTCAGGACGGCTTCCCGTACCCGGGCAGCCGCGGCGGCACTGTCAACCGCCGTGGCCAGCTGTTCTAGCAGCCCGTCGAGCCGTTCGCCGACTGCCAGGTCGTACGCCTGGGTGGTGACGCAGAACCCGGGTGGGACCTTGAAACCTGCCTTGGTCAAGGCGGCGAGGTTGACCGCCTTGCCGCCGACAGCGGCAAGTTGGAAAGCCTCCGCATGGTCGAGAGGCACAACCAGAGCCATATCTGCACCCTAGGCCAGAGGAGTCCGGAGCGCTCCTTATCTCGCAGCTGGCGACTCAGCCGAGCGACGACTCGCGTCGGTCGCGTGAATGGTTGGGCTGGTGGGGAGATAATCTCCAGTGACAGCACAGGATCATTCGTGCACTCTGGGTGAGGTCTCTCGCTGGACCGACAGGCTGCGCGAGCAAGCAAGGGGTGCCCATGACCGGAGTGATCGTCCTCAACACCGACAACACGACGCTGCACACCGTCTCGATCAAGCATGCCATCAAGATGCTGGTCCGTGAGGTAGCCATCGTGGAGGAGGCCCGCGCCGACCACAAGATCGGGCCGTATCCGTGGCCGTTGGTGCTCCGACTCATCCGGTACGTGAAGACCACATTCCTTTACGCCAGAACGCCGCCGTGGTCCAAGCGGGGTGTTCTTCGCCGCGACCGACACACCTGTGCTTACTGCGGGCACTCCGCCGAGACGGTGGACCACCTGTTGCCACAGTCTCGGGGTGGGCGGAATACCTGGCTGAACACGGTTGCCGCATGTCGTCGCTGCAACAATCTCAAGGCCAACCGGACCCCGGTTGAAGCGGGCATGAGGTTGGCCTGGCAGCCGGCGATTCCGAAGGCATACACCGTCGGCTGAGCGGCAATCCGGCTCAGGCTGGCGGTGTCTCGGTCGGGGCCGCCTGGCGGGGTTGGTGACCCAAGTCATGGGTGGGTACGGCCGGTCGCGCGACCAGGATGAACACTGCAGTTGCGCAGGCACTGCAGGCCAGACACACCACTCCGAGTGGCACAGCAGTGCCCTCCCCGGCGATCCCGACCAACGGCGCCACTGCTGCACCGGCCACGTACTGGCCAAGACCGAGGAGAGACGAGGCGGTCCCCGCCCGGTGTGGGTAGTCGGCTAATGCCAATGCCGTCGATGTCGGAAAGACCAATCCCATTGCGCTGACCATCACGAAGAGCGAGCCGATCAGGACCGGCAGCGGCAGGCCGACCAGCACGGTGACTGCCAGTGCCGTGGCTCCCACCAGGTTGCAGGTCAGCCCTATCCCGAGCACGCGGCCCGGCCGCCACCACCTCGCGAGTCGGCCACCGAGCTGGCCCATCGCCATGATGCCCAACGCGTTGATGCCGAAGACAAAGGAGAACCCCTGAGCCGACATCTGGTAGATCCGTTGCAGCACGAAGGTTGCGCCGGCGATATAGGCGAACATCGATGCTGCGGCGAGGCCGGATGCGGCAACGACGGCGACGAAGAACGTGTCCTTGAGCAAGGCTCGGAACCCCCGCAAGGTGGCCGTTATCCCGCCCGGAACCCGTCGCCCCGACGGCAGGGTCTCATCCAGGCCGAACAGTCCTGCCATCAACAACACCGCACCGAAGCCGGCCAGTACGACGAAGATGCCACGCCAGCTCATCACCCGGCTGAGCTGACCGCCGAGCACCGGTGCAAGCACCGGGGCCAGACCTGACACCAGCATCAGGCGCGAGAAAACGATCACCAGCTGATGGCCGGAGTACAGATCCCGAGCGATCGCGCGGGAGATCACCAGACCCGCTGCCCCGGAGAGGCCCTGCAGCAGCCGTATCACCACCAGCACGGTGATCGACGGGGCGAAGGCACAAGCCGCAGACGTGAGCAGATAGAGCGCCAGCCCGATCACTAATGGCCGGCGGCGGCCGAACCGGTCCGACAACGGACCTGCGACAAGCTGGCCGAGCGCAAGACCGAGCAGGCATGCGGTGATGGATAGCTGAGCAGCGGATGTGCTGGCTTCAAGGTCTTGGGCCAGCTCGGGCAGGGCCGGGAGATAGAGGTCGAGCGATATTGGGCCGAAGGTGGCCAGCATCCCCAAGACGATGATCGTCAGCACAGTGCGGCGCTGGCCCGGACCGTTCACGCGTACACCAAACCCCCGCCCGGAGCGGACTCTGGTGGCATCTCAGTCGGGGGGCGGCGAGGCCAAGACCGGGTGCCGCGAGCTGGGGATGCCACTTGCCACACCCAATCGTCCGCCCGCCTCCGCCAGCAGTTGGCGAGCGCGTTCCGCATCGATGCCGCGAACCAGCATCACCGTCGCTGTCTTGACCTCATGGTCAGCGCTGTTCAGCGCCTCGGCAGCAATGTTGGTGGTCACGTCGGCGATCATGCTGACCATCGCAACCGCGCGTTCGTGCAGCTTGGCGTTCGTTGCCGACATGTCGACCATCAGGTTGCCGTAGGTACGTCCGGTCCGCGCCATCAAGGCGGTGCTGAGCATGTTGAGGACCAGCTTCTGTGCAGTGCCTGCCTTGAGACGGGTTGACCCTGCTAGCACTTCGGGGCCGACCAGAACCTCGATACCGAACTCGGCGATCTGCGAAATCTCCGATGCTGGGTTGCAGGACACCGCGATGGTAAGCGCTCCCATCGACCGCGCCTTGGCCAGACCACCTGTGACGTATGGGGTTCTGCCGCTGGCAGACAGTCCCACCACGATGTCCGACGGGCCCGGCTGCAGCTCGGCCAGATCCGCCGCCCCGGCAGCGCTGTCATCCTCAGCACCCTCCACCGCCTCGACGAGAGACCGCGGACCGCCGGCGATCAGGCCGATCACCCGTTCCGGATCGGTGTGGAAGGTAGGCGGGCACTCAGCCGCGTCCAGCACGCCAAGCCGACCTGAGGTGCCGGCCCCGAGATAGATCAGCCGGCCGCCACTGCCGAAGGCAGCCTCGGCAGCGGTAATTGCGGCGCTGATCTGCGGAATGGACCGCCGGATGGCCTCCGGTACCGCTTGGTCCTGCTCGTTCATGGTCGCGACTATCTCGGCAACCGACATCTCGTCCAGCCGCCAGAACCGGCGGTCGTGCTGCTCGGTGCCCAACTGGTTAGTTAACTGCCCAACCGCCATCTGATTCCCCCCATCCTGCGCAACAGCGAGTGGGATGGATCCCGCACGCTGCTTCCGCACCTCCGCACTAATTGTTCACTCAGTGCGTTTCCGGCGCACGCTGTGCCGGCTGCGTACGACCTGATGAGTGGTCTCGAGGGCTTCGATCGCCTGGTCGTAGGACCGTTGCGCCACAGCTGCAAACAGGCAGTCGACCAACCCTAGCTGCGCAATGCGGCTGGACATGGCCCCGGCACGGAAGGTGGTTTCCCGAGCAGCGGTGAGTAGTAGGTGGTCAGCCTCGTTGCTGATCGAGGACCCGTTGAAGTTGGTGATCGCGATTGTCGTCGCACCACGACGGCGGGCCGTAGCGAGAGCGTCAATGGTGTCGATCGTGGTGCCGGTATGGGAGATAGCCACGGCGACATCACCCCCCTTGAGCAGGGCAGCCGAGGTCAACGCCAGATGTGGATCAGCCCAGGCAAAGGACACCATGCCGATGCGGTGCAGCTTCTGGTGGAGGTCGTTCCCGACCAGGGCGCTCGCGCCCGACCCGTAGATATCAATCCGCCGCGCTGACACGACAGCATCGACAGCCGCGTGCAGCACATCGAGGTTGAGGGCCGCTGCCGTGTCCTCGATGGCGCGGGCGTTGGCGTGGCTGATCTTGGCCACGACATCGTTCAAGGTGTCGGTGGCGCTGATCTCCCCAGTCTTCGGAGCACCGCCGAGGTGGTCGGTCTCCTCCCACTGTGCCGCCCGGGCCAGCGCAATGCGCAGCTCGGGATAGCCCGCCAGGCCAATGGCCCGACAGAACCGAAGCACGGTGGTCTCCGAAGTCTGACATCGTCGGGCCACAGCAGTGATGGAACTCTCCGACACGGTCGCTGGGTCAGCCAGCACCGCCTCGGCGACTCGTTGCTCAGCCGGCCTCAGGTTTGGCAGCGCCCCACGAACCTTGATCAGCACCGACAAGGCCCGTTTGGGCGAGTCCATCTCCTGCGCACGCTCCCCCTCTACCACGGCGCATCAACACCTTTCCTATATTTTTTCGTTACTGCGAGCCTATCGGTGAATCACCCACAGACGGGGGATTTGAGCCTGAGCCACGACGAGCGCCGCGCTCATATTTCGACGCTAATTTTCCAGGCGCTATTCAACGGATTGGAAATCAACATCTCCGGCGCGGCTCAGCCAGGCATGGAGACCGGCAGCTTTTCGGCCAGGAACCCAGTCGTCACTGTCCATGCGGCCAGGGATGCCTCGCGATGGTGGAACTGCGGGTTGGGGTTGTCGAAGGCGTGGGGTGCATCCTCGTAGGTCTCGAACCGATTGCTTGGGCGGGCCAGCACCGCTGCTCTGATCCGCGCCTGTGTCTGCTCATCGACGTAAGGGTCAGCGTTGCCGAAGTGATGCAGGCTCGGCGCAGCCACCCGGTCCACGAGGTGTAGGAGACTCCCGAGTGCGGATCCGTAGTAGCTCAC
>CADCUO010000171.1 GCA_902805915.1 uncultured Propionibacteriaceae bacterium
CGAGGTCTTCGCCCGGCGGCCCCAATTTTCGCGGGCTCGTAGGGACTGCCCGGCTTCTCCTCGATCTCGGCGCACCCGGACAGGGCGAGCGCGACCACGACGGCGGCCACCCCGGCCTTGAGCGGCCCGTGTCGTGGCAAGGTGTGGTGACTGACGCTCATGACGCCGTTGCCCCGTCGGTGGTCTCGCGCTCGCTGGCTCCGGCCCAGACTGGAGCGCGGTCACGCCGTCCGTTGGTGCTTGATCCCGCTTCCTCTTGATGCGCCTCCCCATGCGCTGGCTCTCGCCGACCCAGCCGCGGGCCGAAGTGCTGATACAGCGCAGGCAGCAGGAACAGTGTCACCGCAACCGAGGTCACCAGGCCCCCTAGCAGCACCACAGTCATCGGGTGGATGATCTCCAGCCCGGCTCGAGATCCGAGCACGGCGAAGGGCAAGGCAAGCAGTGCTACGGCGACGGCCGATGTGACCACAGGGGTGAACCGCTCACGCGCGCCGTGCTGCACCACCGCCCCGGCGTCCTGGCCGCGGACTCCGCTGCTCTCAGCGGACTGCAGGCTGGCTACCAGCATCACGCTCCACCGGGTCGCCAGGCCGAACACAGCCAGGAGGCCGATCAGCGAGCCCAATGACAGCTCCAGACCGGTCAGCAGACTCGCAAGCAGGCCACCGACCAGAGCGAGCGGCAGTGCCGCAGTGACCAGGATGGCCAGCCGCCAGCTCCTGAACGCTGCCTGCAGGAGCAAGAAAGCTGCGATGGCCGCGGCGATGCTGAAGCCGATGACCCGCCCGCTACCCATCTCGTCGGCGGTCGTCTGGCGCAGCACCTCCGCGTGGTACTCGATCGGGAAGTCCATCTTCGCCAGTTCCGCCTGAATGTCTGCAGCAACGGCGTCCACGCTGCGACCGTCGACACCTGCTTGCACATCGAGTCGGCGAGAGACCGCGTCACGAGCGATCACCGATGGTGTCTGGGCTACTCGTACGTCGGCCACGTCACCCAGCTTGAGGTGTCCACCGCCGGGCCGATCGATCAGCAGGTTGCGGACGTCATCGAGGGTACGGCGAGTGTCCGGTGCGCCTTGGACGATGACGTCGAACACCTTCTGCTGTTCGAAAACACTGCCGACCTGGATACCTTGCAGCAGTGTCGCCTCGGCCCGACGTACGTCGCCGGGTGTGACCCCGAGCTTCAGGGCCTTCTCCAAGTCAACCTCGATCTCTACTGTGGACTGGGTCGGCGACGTTGCCACTCGCGGGTCCACAACACCGTCAACCTTGGCCAGCAGCTCCTTCACGCGCTCGGCCTCGCGCCCCAGCACAACCGGGTCCTGTCCGAAGACCCGTACCGCGACCGGTGTGTTCAGGCCGGTGAGGACGTCAAAGTCGTTGCTCTTGACGGGGTTGTTGCCGTGGGTCAGCGCTCCCACATCACGCAGCTTCTGCGTCGTGTAGGTGACGACCTCTGGGTTGACCTCCTGCACGCCGCGGACAGTGTCGTTGATGGCGCGCATGGTGTCGTCGTAGTCGGCGTCCGGCTTCATCGTGACCCAGATGTCGCTGGAGCTCACATTGACCACTCGGTCGCCGGTCACGGCGCGACCTACGTGGGCACCGACGCTCGCGACTCCTGGCAGCCCCTGAAGTGCACGGGTGACCTCGGTGGTCTTCTCGGTCATCCGCTGGTTGGACGTTCCCGGCTGGCCCTCGAGTCGGACCAGCACATTGGGGTCCTTGAATGCGGGCAGCAGCGACGTGCCGAGGAAAGGCAGTATCGCCAGTGCCACCAAGGCGCAGCCGGCAGCCGCGAGCAGTGCTGGCCGGACGCCGCGGGTGAACCGTTGCAGCGCAGCTCCATAGCGGTTTTCGAGCCGCCCCGACGAGGACGACTTGTCACGGGTGTTCGGCTTCCATCTGGCGAAGAGCAGCGCGGCCAGCGCAGGTGTGACGGTCAAGGCAACAACCATCGCCGCGGCTACGGCCAAGACATAGGCCACCGCCAGCGGTGACAAGAAGGCGCCCGGTCGGCCTCCCAACACCGCCATCGGCACAATCGCCAACAAGGCAATGAGAGTGGCGTAGATCAACGGTCGGCGGGCCTCGACGGACGCCTCGCCGACCACGGATGAGACTGAACCCTGTTCTGCGCTCGACGCACGCTCCCGCAGCCGATGGAGCAGGCGCTCGCTGGAGGCAACGGCCTCGTCCACCACAACCGCCACCGCAGCCGCCAGCCCGGCAAAGACGAGGGCGTTGAAGCTGTGACCGAGAAGCCAGAGTATGACTGCTGCTGCGACCAGCGACAGTGGCACCGTGAGGACTGCGATCAAGATCGCGCGCCAGTGGAAACGCATGATCACCAGGGCCAACAGCATCAAGATGCTGCCTATCAGGAGGGCGAGCGACAAGTTGTCCATCCCGGCTCCCAGGTAGTCCACCGGCCGGAAGATGGAGGTGTCGGTCTGCAGACCGGTGAGCCCGGGCCGGAGCGTCTCTAGAGCGTCAGTGACACCTGCCGTCACCTCCGGCGTACTCGCTCCGGGGAACTTCTCGACCACGAGAAGCAGTCCCGGTCCGCCGGCGACCACTGCGTCGCCGATCAGTGGCTGGTGATCCACCTTGACAGTGGAGACGTCGCCTAGCTGCAGGCGGCCCTTGGTGCCCTCAACCGGGACCTTGGCGAGCTCGGCAGGATCCGCCATCTTCTCCAACAGGTGGCGGACCTGCAGCCGCTGCTGCGGGGTCTCGATGAAACCGCCGGTGCCGGGGGTCGAAGCCTCCAAGAAGGTGAGCGGTGAGACAACTTGCGCATTGCCGGCTGTGCTGACTACCTGGCTGAGAGTCACTCGGCGGTCACGTAGCTGGGCTGGGTCGACCTGCACCTGTAGCTGCTGGTCACGCATGCCCCACACCGACACGTTGGCCACGCCGGGCACGCCCATCAGCCGCGGGCGCATGGTCCAGCGCGCCATCACTGACTGCTCGATCGGCGACAGCTCCTTGGACGACAGGCCGATCATCAGTACCCGGTTGGACGAGGACAGGGGCTGCAGCAGGGTAGGCGGCCTGGAGACGTTGGGTAGCGCGTGGGCTTGGGTGAGTCGCTCCTCCACCAGCTGCCGAGCCCGATAGACGTTGGTGCCCTCCGCGAAGACCAGAACGATCGACGACAGTCCCGGCACGGATTCGTAGCGGATGACGTCAACCCCCTCGACGCCGTTGAGCAGATCAGCTTCCAGGGGGACGGTGATGAGCTGCTCCACCTCTTCGGCGGAGAGACCGAGCGCCTCGGTCTGAATTTCGGCGTACGGCGGGGTGAACTCCGGCAGCACGTCAACGGGAGCATTGCGCAGCTGCACTATCCCGAAGGCCAGCACCCCCACAGCGACGGCCAAGATCAACAGCTTGAAACGCAAAACTGACCCGAAAAACGCGCGCATTCGTTTCCGCCCCCCCGTTGGCGTTAATGTCTATCCTTTAGGAAGTGCTTAACTTCCTTAGAAATTGCTTAGACAGTGGTCTCACTATGAGTGCGGTCCAATCCGA
>CADCUO010000172.1 GCA_902805915.1 uncultured Propionibacteriaceae bacterium
GGTCAGGCACGTCGGTCAGGAACCGGCTGGGTGGGTTGTGCTGCGGAGACCCCCAGGCCGCCCGTACCACGGCCCGACTGAGATAGAGGCGCTTACGCGCCCGGGTGATCCCCACGTAGGCCAGCCGGCGCTCCTCCTCCAGCTCCGCAGCGTCAGCCAGGGCGCGTTGATGGGGGAAAATGCCGTCCTCGAACCCGGTCAGGAAGACGGTGTCGAACTCGAGTCCCTTGGCGGTGTGCAGCGTCATCAAGGTGACCACCCCCGAGCTGTCCCCTTCGGGGGTAGCAGGTATCTGGTCGGAGTCAGCGACCAGCGCCACCCGCTCCAGGAAAGCACCAAGCGACGCATCCGGCTCCGGAGCGCCAGCACCGAGGTCCAGCTCGGGGTTCACCGCGGTGTCCACGTCGGGTACCGCGCTCAGCGAGGAGGCCGGCCCTCCGGCGGCGAGCCCAAGCTCGAAGGCGGCCAGGTCGAGGGCGCCGCCCGGCCCTAGATCTGGTCCAGCGGCGGCACCTGCAACGAACTCGCGGGCGACGGCGACGAGCTCGACCAGATTCTCCAGGCGCGTCTCGTCCTGCGGGTCGGTTGAGTTCTGCAGCTCGGCCAGGTATCCCGAGTCGGTGAGGACACTGGTCAGGATCTGGTCGGCAGGCACCCCCCGGGCGACCATGCCCTCGTGGGCGTCCAGGAAGTCGACGAAGGCTGCGATCTGCTTGGCCGACCGGGTGGCGAGACCTTGAACCTCGTCGATCCGTCTCAGCGCCTCGCCGAAGCTGATCCGTTCCCTGGCGGCCAGCGCCTCGACTGCGTCCTCTGCCCGGTCACCTATTCCGCGTTTCGGTACGTTGAGAATCCGCCGTACGGATACGTCATCGCTGCGGTTGGCGATGGCGCGCAGGTACGCGATGGCGTCGCGGACCTCACGTCGCTCGTAGAAGCGGACACCTCCGACCACCTTGTACGGCAACCCGACCCGGATGAACACCTCCTCGAAGGCGCGCGACTGAGCGTTCGTACGATAGAACACGGCTGCGTCGGCGTACTTGCTGAGGCCCTCATCGCTCAGCCGGTCAATCTCACCCGCCACGAACTGGGCCTCGTCGTGCTCGGTGTCGGCCACGTATCCCACGACCTGATCACCGTCGCCGGCGTCGGACCACAGCCGCTTGTCCGCCCGCCCCTGGTTCTTTGCGATGACCGAGTTCGCCGCGGTCAAGATGGTCTGGGTGGAGCGGTAGTTCTGCTCCAGCATGATGGTGCGTGCCCCGGGGAAGTCGGACTCGAAGTCCAAGATGTTGCGGATGGTGGCGCCGCGGAAGGCGTAGATGGACTGGTCGGAGTCACCCACCACCATCAGCTCGGGCGGCTCAGCCAACGGGCCTTCGACACCAGCAGCAGCCTCGGTCCCACAGAGCTCGCGGATCAGCGAGTACTGGGCGTGGTTGGTGTCTTGGTACTCATCCACCAGCACATGGCGGAACCGTCGTCGGTACTGCTCCCGGACCTCCGGGAACGCCTGGAACAGGTCGACCGTGGTCATGATGAGGTCGTCGAAGTCGAGTGCGTTGGCAGCCACCAACCGGCGCTGGTACTCCCGGTAAACCTGAAGGTAGGTCTCATCGTTGCCGTTGCTGACCCGGTCGGCGGCAGTCTCGTGGTCGACCATCTCGTTCTTGCAGGTGGACACCCAGTTCATGATCGACCGGATCGGGAACCGCTTGGCGTCCAGGTCGAGGTCGCGGGCCACCAGCTGCATCAGCCGCTTGGAGTCTGCGTCGTCATAGATGGAGAAGGTCCGAGACAGACCGAACCGTCCGATCTCGGAGCGCAGGATCCGGACGCAGGCGGAGTGGAAGGTCGAGACCCACATCAGCTTCGCCCGGTTACCGACGAGGTCCATCACCCGGTGCCGCATCTCTGCGGCCGCCTTGTTGGTGAACGTGATCGCCAGCACCGAGCCCGGGTGGACCTTGCGCTCCCCCACCAGGTAGGCGATCCGGCGCGTCAACACCCGCGTCTTGCCTGAGCCGGCGCCTGCCACCACCAGGACCGGGGCACCATGGTGCAGGACGGCCTCACGCTGGGGCGGGTTGAGGCCCTCTAACAAGGCGGAGGTATCTGCCTTGGCTGCCCTGGACCCCCGTGGGCGCGGAGCGGCGACCTGCGGGAAAAGGTCGTCAGGCATCCCTGTCATCCTCAGTGAGGTATCGGGTTCTGGCAGGCTGGTCATGGTTGTCTCTACCCTAGACGGTTGGGCCGACAGGGCCTTCCTGACTCGCCGCCGCTGGCCCGGGGCGACGGTAGATTGACCGCATGTGGTTTCGCCGGATCCCAGTGCGCGCAATCCTTCGACGGACAATCGTCGGGGTTGGCGCGGTCCAGGCTGCCACTATCGCCACCTTGCTCGTCGTCGACAGCCACCGCAAGCGTTTTCGGACGCCGGTGGTCTTTCCCCGGCTGCCACCGCGGTCCATCACCGTGGGCGGCTCCGAGGTGACTGTCTACACCTACGGTGAAGACCTCTACGAGGACATGCTAGGAGCCATTCGGCAGGCCAAGAGGAGGATCTTCTTTGAGACCTTCATCTGGAAGTCCGACGACATCGGCCAGTCCTTCAAGACCGCGCTGATCGAGGCCGCCGACCGGGGGGTCGAGGTGTACGTGGTCTTCGACGAGTTCGCCAACCTCGTCGTGCCGCGGAGCTTCTTCCGGTTTCCTGGCAGCATCTTCGTCCGGCGCCACCCCCTGATCGCCGGTGGCATCAGGATCCCGCGCAACAGCGGCCGCAACCATCGCAAGCTGCTGGTGGTCGACAACGACGCCGCGTTCATCGGCGGGTACAACATCGGCTCTCTGTACGCCACCGACTGGCGCGACACCCATGCCAGATTGACCGGGGACATCGTCTGGGACATGCAGAACGCCTGCATCGACTACTGGAACCTGTGGGTCGACGACCAGCAGAAGGCGTTGCCTGATCCCGGAAGTATGCACTGGCAGGCGAACATCCGGGTCCACCGGAACATCCCCCTGCACTTGGTCTACCCGATCCGGGGGATGTACTTGGAGGCACTCGACCGTGCCTCCGACCACATCTACCTCACCCACGCATACCTGATCCCCGACGAGGACATGCTTCGGGCCTTGCTTCGAGCTGCCAAGCGGGGGGTGGACGTACGGATCATCGTTCCCGCGGAGTCGAACCACATCGTGGCCGACTGGCTCTCCAGGGGCTACTACAGCCAGCTCTTGGCTGCTGGCATCCGGCTGTTCCTCTACCAAGGGGCGATGGTGCATGCCAAGACTGCGACCATCGATGGGCAGTGGTCGACCATCGGCACCGCTAACATCGACCGCCTCAGCATGCTGGGCAACTACGAGATCAACCTGGAGGTCTTCGACACCGAGGTTGCGCGGCACATGGAGGAGATCTTCGCTATCGACTCCACCAACACCGTCGAGCTGACGTCGGACAGCTGGCATCGCCGCCATGCGATGGTGAAGTTCTCAGAAGCGGTGCTGACCCCGCTGCGACCGTTGCTCTGACTGATCCGTGTCGCCGGCGGGCTGTCTCAGGGGGCGAGGACCTGCTCTTCTTCCCGCTGCGTCGACACAGCGGCCTTCCTGACCCGCTGCGCTGCGACGGAGAGCCCGATCAGGGTGACCAGCGCGATCACACCGTAGACCCCGAACCGGATGGGGTCGGAGACGTCGAAGCTCTTCAGCAGGGTCCGGGCGTTCGTCAGCAGGATGATCCCGCCGACCGCAACTCCGAGCAGATGCGCTGGAGCCACCCGGACCAGGTACGCCGCCAGCGGAGCCGCGACCACCCCGCCCGCCAGGAGGGCCAGGGCGAAGCTCCAGTTGATGCCCGCCGCACCCAGGCCCACCAGGAAGCCGAGACTGGCTGCCGCGCTCACTGCGAACTCGCTGGTGTCGACGGAGCCGATCACCTTGCGGGGCGCGAGCCGGCCGTCAGCCAACAGCGCCGGGGTAGCCACCGGTCCCCACCCACCGCCGCCGCTGGCGTCGATGAAGCCGGCGAACAGCCCGAGCGGAGCCAGGAACTTGGCGGAGAGCCGCTGCTTGAGGGTCGGCTTGATGCCCAGGATGAAGCGCACCAGGATGTAGAGCCCGAGGAGTACCAGGATGCCCGACATCACCGGCGCTGCCGCCTCAGTGGACAGGCTCGACAGCACGGTGGCGCCGAGAAAGGCGCCGATGGCTCCCGGCCCGGCGATACGCGCCACCACGCCCCAGTCGACATTGCGCAGCTTCCAGTGCGACAGACCGGAGGCGATGTTCGTGCCGAGCTCGGAGAAGTGCACCGATGCAGACGCCGCGGCGGGGGTCAGACCAGCCACCATCAGCAGGGTCGTGGAGGTGACGCCGTAGCCCATACCGAGACTTCCGTCGACGAGCTGGGCCGCCGCTCCGACCAACGCCAGGACAATCAGTTTTCGCATTCTTCGACTCTTTCTGGTTCCTTCTTCCCTAGTGGCTTACTAGGGAACGGGCACAAGATTACCGGGTGTCACCACCGAACCAAGGAAGTCATCTCACCATCCGGAAGCTCGTCTCACAGCCCTCCTAGTTCAGCGACCCCGAACTGGAAGCTAGGACCAGGCAGAGGGGTTCGCCACCAGAGCAGCCACCGACTCGGGCATGGTTCCGGACGCCACATGGGCCAGCGTCACCTGCTCCAAGATGGCCCGCTCCGAAGCGCGCAGAGCGATCCAGACGACCTGCAGCGGCGCTGCGGACCCGACGTACTCCAGGTGCTCTGGCCGGTTGCCGCGGACGTTGGCCAGCTCGCCATCGAGGGTCCTGATCACATCGGCGATGCTGATCTCGCTCGCTGGCCGGGCCAGTCGGTAGCCTCCATCTGGGCCGCGCTGGCTACGCAGCAGTCCGCCGCGACGCAGTTCACCGAGGATGCTTTCGAGGTACTTGTTCGGGATGTTCTGCGCAGCCGACAGCTGGTCAACTGTCCGGGGCGCCTCCGCCGCCGCAAGCTCGGCCACGGCACGGAGGGCGTAGTCGACCCGAGCCGAGAGTCTCATCGGCTGACTCTCACTGCCACAGCACACCCACAGCCGCATTGAGCACGGTCATACCGCCGAGCAACGCCCATAACCCCTTCGGGATGGAGTCAAACTTCCTGTTCTTGACGACCAGCACCACCAACATCAGTGTCACCACGAGCTTGACCGCGACCTTCGTCGAGTTCAGCCCCTCTTCGACCGTGGGGTCCAGCCCTGCCTCCAGCAGCCCCACCAGGCCGACGCCGGTGACCAGCTGGAGCCAGGCCCCATGCAGCATGGCGGCGTTGACTTCCGGCCGGGTCCACCTCAGCTGGACGAGCAGCCCACCGAACAGGGAGGCGAACCCGATCAGATGAAGCAGCACCAGCAGCTGGTGGACGATGTGCATACCTTGAGCCTAGTAGTCACAGCGGCTGGAGCTCGGCGGCTCGCGTGGCACGGGTCAGTCGGTTCGCGCGGCTGCCCGGCCACCACCGCGGGCAGGTCTGGGCTAGACCAGACGCCGATCAGTCGCCCACCGGGTCAGCTGGTGCCGGTTGGACAGCTGCAGCTTGCGCAACACGCTGCTCACATGGGTCTCGACAGTCTTGATCGAGATGAACAGCTCCTTCGCCACTTCCTTGTAGGCGTACCCGCGGGCAATCAGCCGCAGCACCTCACGCTCACGTTGGGACAGCCGGTCCAAGTCCTCGTCGACGCTGGCGATATCGATGGCGCCCGAGAAGGCGTCCAAGACGAAGCCGGCCAACCGCGGCGAGAAAACCGCGTCGCCCTCGGCCACTCGGCGAATGGCGTCGATCAGCTCAGGCCCGCTGATCGACTTGGTCACGTACCCGCGAGCTCCGGCCCGGATGACTCCAATCACGTCCTCAGCAGCGTCGGACACCGAGAGCGCCAGAAACTTCTGGTCCGGGCTCTTCTCATGCACCTTCCGCAGCACCTCCACCCCGCCCCCGCCCGGCAGGTGCACGTCCAGCAGGACGACATCGGGCCGGGTGGCTAGCACCACCTTGATCGCCGTGTCGGCGTCGGCGGCCTCGCCGACCACCTCCACCGCCGTACCAATCTCTGCTTTGACTCCGGAACGGAACATCGCATGGTCGTCCACCACCACCACCCGTCGCAGCGCGGGCCGGTCCCCGATCGCAGTCTCTGGTCCGGGCTGCGCGGAGGCCGACGGCGCAGTGGGAGTGCCCGCCTGAGGACTCGTGGGGGCGGTGGATGGTTGGGTCATCTGTTGATCTCCAGTCTCACTTCGGTTCCGTCTCCCGGGGTGGAGCGGATCTGTGCGGTGCCGCCGTGGCGCTTCATCCGATTGATGATGCTGCCTTTGACGCCCATCCGGTCCTCCTCGACCGATGCCAGGTCGAAGCCCTTGCCGCGATCGCGGATGAAGACCTCGATCCGCTCCTCGTCCACCTCGGCGAACACGTCGATCTTGTCGGCTCCGGAGTGCTTGGCCGCGTTCACCATCGCCTCCCGCGCCGCACGTACCAACGCCTGCACTGACGCTGAGGTTGCGCAGTCCCCCACCACCACCAGCTCGACTGGGATCCCCCGCTCATCCTCGACCTCGGCGGCAGCAGCCGTCAGCGCGGCCTTCAACGTCAGCTCGGACAGCTCGTCGCCGTACAACCAGGTACGAAGCTCGCGTTCCTGTCGACGGGCGAGCTGTTGGACCGCTTTCGGGTCATCTGCCTGGCGTTGGATCAGCGCAAGTGTCTGCAGTACCGAGTCGTGCAGGTGGGCGGCCATGTCCGCGCGAGCGTCGGCGCGAACCTTCTCCGCCCGAGCGACGTTGAGGGCGGTCCTGGACCGGTAGAGCCACGGCGCCACCACGATCGCCAACCCGGCCAGCGCCAGCACCGTCATGGCCATCACATCCGGGAGCTGCTCGATCTTGCCGCGCTGCGCGAGCACCAAGCCGAAGGCAGCCCCGACCAGACCCAGCCCAACGATGACCCGTACCAGGGCTGGCCAGCCGCCGCTGGCCACCAGTGGCGCCAGCCACACCCGACCCCCGGCTTCGGCCCTCCACTGCTTCTGCCGAGCCGTGTCAGCCTGGCGCCAGACCAGTGCAGCGCCTGCGCAGGCGAAGGCTACCGGCCAGAACAGCTGTGAGGAGATGCCGAGTCCGCTGGTCTGGACGATCCACAACAGACCCGAGCCGAGGGCGACCAAAGCGGCCAGCATGCCCCAGTCCATCCGGCTGGTCGCCCTGGACCGGTCCCGCATCCCTGCTCGGCTGGCCGACTCCAGCCCGGGTGCCTTGGTGGTGGACTCGGGCGGCAGCAGCAGCCACAGGGCACCGTACGCAATAACACCGATGAACTGGAACAGCAGCAGGGCGACAAATCCGATCCGAATGACCATCAACGGCCACCCCAGGTGCCGCGCCAGTCCAGTACAGACGCCCCCGATCAGGGCGCCCTCGGCGACACGGGTCGCTCGCGGCACCGTGACCTCACCGGGCACCGGCTCGGCTGGAACCGGAGCGGACGGTCGCGGTGGCTGCTGCGGTACTGCCGAGGATGAGGATCTCGCAAGTGGTGGCCGCTGCATTCCGGCGCCAGGCGACGCCGGCTCAGCCGGGGCGATCGAGGGCGCACCGGGGCCCGTCGAGGCAGCCTCCAGCGGACTGGGGTTCGTCGCAGACATGGTGTATCCAGGGTTGCACGGGTACGCGCCACTCACCAGCAGGGTGAACCCGCAATCAACCCCCGGCCACAGCCCGCGGTTCCGTTGGAGTGATCGGCGCTTGGGGGGTTCCCGCAAAGGCGGGGAGGTTCTCGGGGTCGTCCCTGATTGCTGAAGCACCCGGAGTGGGCAGGATGGTCGCCATGAGCTCGATCTGGACGATTCGCCGCAGCGCGACCGACACCAAGCTCAGTGGCCTGTGTGCGGGCGTGGCCCAGCATTGGGCGGTGGACCCTGTGCTGGTCCGGGTCGGCTGCGCACTGCTGGCGCTCAGCGGCGGGATCGGTGTCGTCTTGTACGTAGCGGGCTGGCTGCTGATCCCGGTGGAGGGTCAGGACAAGTCGCGACTGGACGACCTGATCGACGGTCAGGCCCGCACGCTGTCGCGCGAGGCCTGGCTCGTGATCGTCGCGGTCTTGTGTATCGCGGCCTTCCCTGTACTGGGAGTGGTCGCCCCCTTCGGCTTCGGTCCTGCAGTCATCGTGGCGGCCATCTGGTACTTCGGCTACCACCGCAACCGCCAACCCGCCCCCTCGGCAGAGCCACCAGCCCAGGGAACCTTCGGTCCGGCTACTCATGCGCCAATGCAGTTCGCCACCTCTCCAGGACCCGCCACAGAGTTCACCGTGGCCGCTGACGCCTGGCGTCGCCGGGTTGAGGAGCACTTACGAGCCAGTGCGGAGCCGGCCGCAGGGGCTGCCGGCCGACGGTCCATCCCCCAGTCCGTGTGGCTTTCCAGTCGTTCGACTGATTCTGGGTCGACGGGGCAGGAACCGCTCCCCGGGTCTGCACTGGCTTCACCGTCTGGGTATCCGTACTCAGCCGAGGAGCAGGCACGGATGGAGTTCCTGGCCCACCCCGACCCGGTAGGCCTGTACGCAGAGCCGGCGGAACCGAGTCCGACGCCGGTCGTACCCAGGTCACGCTCCCGGTCAGCCAGACAGCTCCGGCTGGTCGGTCTGGTCGCTGTCGGCCTTGCCCTCGCCACAATGGCGGTCATCGAACGGGTATGGGTGCCGGTGCCGGCTGTCGGATACCTCGGCGCAGCGCTGCTGATGGTCGGGCTGACGCTGGTGGCTGCCACCTGGTTCGGCCGGGCTCGTGGCGTCCTCATGACCGGTCTGCTGCTGGCCGTTGGGGTGCTGGCAACAACGGTCACCGGTCCGCTGCACTCGATGGAGGACTGGCGTCCGAAGCAGATCGTCCATGCTCCGACGGAGCTGCCCACCGCACCGCTCACCCAGGACTTCGGCAAGCTGGAGCTGAACCTCAGCAAGGTTGCGATGGAGAGCGACGCCACGGTGACCGCCCACGTCGACATCGGCAGCTTGGTGGTGACCATACCGCCAAATGTGAACGTCGTGGTTCGGTACGACGTCGACGCAGGTGTGGTCGCCACCTACGGAAGTCCCACCGTAGGCGGCACCGACCTGGTCGAGCAGGTCACCCCAGGTGAGCCGATCGCCGGCGCTCCGACCTTGACCTTGAAGCTGTCGGTCGACCAGGGCGAGCTGCGGGTGGACCGATGAAGCCCGCCGACGTGGTGGCCCTGATAGCCGGGCTGCTGTTGACCGGGCTCGCCGTCGGGTCGCTGTGGTTCACTTTCACCGGGTCTATCGACTGGCAGCTGGTGCGGATAGTTGCGCCGCTTGCCTTGGTCATCGTTGGGGTTTTCGGACTTGTCATGTCCCGCAACAAAAGTTGACAACGTTTGCATTCGAACCGTACCGCCAAAGGAAGGCAGACCA
>CADCUO010000173.1 GCA_902805915.1 uncultured Propionibacteriaceae bacterium
AGCCGGACTCGATGCAGACGACCCGCAGCGCGGGCAGGACCGAGAAGACCCCTTCGGCCACCAGGCTGAGGATCTGAGCCTGGAAAGCCAACGCGAGGTCCACGTACTCCTCGGTGTACGACGTGGCCCAGCCGACCGGCGTGGTGGGCAGGCCGCTGCTGCCACTGGGATGCAACGCCACGACCAGATCCGCCTCGGCTGCCGCGCGCAGGATCGGCAGCAGGGAGCGCCGCCCCAGCGGCTCCCGTGAGCGAACGGGCAGGAGGACTTGCACGAAGCTGCTGTCACCGGCGATGCGCTCCACCTCGGCCACGGCGAGCTCGACATTCTGCACCGGCACGACAGCCGAGCCCCGCAGCCGGGCGTCCGCGGCCAGCCAGTGCTCGGACTGCCAGCGGTTCACCGCCGTAGCCAGGGCAGCGGCGAGGTCATCGTTGTGTAGCGCGTCAATGCCCAGCGCGCAGCTCGATACCGCCGCCTCGACCTGCCAGGGGTCGAGGAGTTGCGCCCGGAGGAGGTCCAAATCTGAGCCCGGCGCTCCAGCGGCGGAAGTGGTGCCCGGCAGGAACACGCCCGGCACGCCGACGGGGTGCAGCGTAGTGCCCAGCGCATTCAGCC
Source organism: uncultured Propionibacteriaceae bacterium (assembly GCA_902805915.1). Taxonomy (GTDB): domain Bacteria; phylum Actinomycetota; class Actinomycetes; order Propionibacteriales; family Propionibacteriaceae; genus Microlunatus. The sequence goes on from CADCUO010000173.1 coordinate 619, forward strand.
CCGACTCCACCGCGTAGTCACGCCAGTGCGCGTCGAGATAGGGGCACAGGTCCGACAGCGGCGGGGCCGCGACCCGCACGTCGGCGTCGACGAGCGGGAGTCCGGCCCAGGCGTCCGGTCGGTGGTAGCCGGGCAGAGCAGCGGCGGACAGCCCTGCACTCATGTGTGCACCACGACGTAGTCGCGGTCCACCTCGACCTCGTACCGCTCTGCCCGGTAGGGCCCGGGACGGTAGCCCGCCTCGTTCATGTCGCGGTTGTCCTCGCCGCCCGACGGGACGAGCTCGGAGCCGGCGGTGACATCGGTCGCGTAGGAGCGGACCCGGGTCCGCGACGGGTCGAACCACGACTGACCCGTGGTGAGGTCGAACTCCCAGCCGTGCCAGGGACAGCGGATGATTTCACCGACGCGCCGGTAGCGGTACTCCCCGGGACGTTCAGACGTCACCAAGCCCGAGACGCGGCCCTCGCAGAGCCGGCCCCCAGCGTGAGGACAGGTGTTGCGGATGGCGTAGAAGCGGCCACCGACGTTGAAGACCCCGATCGAGCGGTTGTCGAGCTCAACGATGAGCCGGCCCCCCGGAGGGATCTCGGAGACCGGAGCGATGATGTGCCGGGGCACCCTGATCACCTCGTATTCCATGAATCGGAAGAGGCTCTCAGCATCCTGGAATGGAACTGGCACTGTCAATGGGTTGTCCGCCCAGCGGGGCGCCCCGACGGGGCTTTCTCGGCCAGTTCGCGCTCGAGGCGGCAAACTCGCGAGGTGCGAGGTTGGTGTGCGCCCTGCTGCACGAGGAAGCCCTGAGCTCATCGCCATGCTGGTGTCTTGGCGCCGGACGCGACCAGAACGCGAGCAGCGGTATCGCCGAGCCGTAATCAGCAGTGTCTTGGGCCGCCAGCTCAACGGCTCGTGCGCCAGCCGGCGTGACATGGTGTCGCAGCAACGCCTTCCGCAAATGCTCCGGATTGAAGCGGCGGCTGCGGAACATTTCATGATGAGCGTGCAGGTCATGTCCCGTGCTGTCGCACTGGCAATGGCAGCCGCAGCGGTGACACCATCAAACAGGGTCGACGACCCGGCACACCAGCACGACTCTTCTGGAAACGACGCGTTACCCCGTCAACCTGCAACCCGAGCTCGTCGAGGCAGGTGAAGTTGGTCTGGTCAGGGCAGGCGAAGCTAGCGTCAGGTACGTCGAAGTCCTCCCCGATGGGCTGCGTGAGAACTATCACGGAATGCCTCGACCCCTACCCGGCGCCCAACTCGCCGCTACCCCTACACCCTCATGCGGGAAGAGCCCCTTACATGCCAGGATTGGCGACTCTTCGGGAAGAAGCGGCAGGACCGACGTGGTGCTTGCGGAGGCAGCCGCTAGCCTACTCTAGAACACCGAGTAATTCCTGCGATATAGCCTTTGCCTCGCGAACGAGCATAGGCACAGCTTTCTCGGCTAGGTCGTCACTCATTCGGAAAGCTGGGCCCGAGACAGAGATCGCCATCGGAACCGGAACATCTGGGATAGGGACTGCATAGCACTTGACGCCGTCCTCCTGCTCGCCATCGTCCGTCGCATAACCCTGGCTCCTGATGCGGAGCAGTTCGGAACGCAATTCATCGAGGTCGGTGATCGTGTGTTTCGTCGCCCTCGGCATGCCAGCTCTGCGGACCACTCGGCTCACTTGGTCATCCGGTAGTTGCGCCAGCATCACCTTTCCGACGCCAGTGGAGTGTGCAGGTGCACGATGGCCAACTTCGGTGAACATCCGCATCGGGTGGGGTGAGGGCGATTGGCCGACATAAACAACTCCGTCTCCTTCAAGCACGGCCAAGTTGGCCGATTCACCAACCAACTGTGCGAGGACGTCCAGGTGGGGTTTGGCGATCGGTCCAAATTGCGTGTCGATGCGGCCCGCCAGTCGGATCAATCCCAGTCCGAGTCCATATCGCCTGTTGGGCAGCTGGCGTGCATAACCCAGGGCCACCAGCGTCTTCAGGAATCGGTGGGTCGTGGGTGCCGGGAGAACTATGAATGCCGACAACTCCGTGAGGGACAAGTCCCCCTTGTCCGCTAGCAGCTCCAGCAAGCGAAACGCACGCTCGACTGACTGCACGCCGCCCAAGCCTCTCTTCTCCACGGTTCAGCTCACGCTCGCTGCTGCGGGCCCTGCTGACCAGTGCCAGAGATCAGGAACGTAGCACACGGCCGTTCGACGAGAGGCTGCCGGATCGACATGCTCATCAGCTGCTGTGATCCTCGATCACGATCACGTCGTGGTCGATGATCTGATCGATCTCGAACGTCAGGTAGCCGTTCCCGCTATCAGCGACAAGCTGGGCACCGGTAACGCGGGAGGCGACACGGGCTTTGGAGTCCCCGTCTTGGCGCACTCGGACGGCGATCGGGCCGACCGGGACCAGGTGCGCCTCTCGTCCAGGAATCGTCGTCGTGGTCACCCGGTTGGTCAAGTGAAGGATCTTCCGCCCGGGCTGCTGATACAGGGAGGCGCTCACCAGTCCGTCCGCCTGGATCTCGAACGTCGGCTGGTCACCGACCGCCCAGCGGACGGCGTTGCCGATGATGGTCGCGTGATCAGGCTGCTGGTCGCGTGCGTAGCAGCGGTCCACGTCGGCCAACAGCCACGCGGCGCGGCCGCCGGACGGCAGCTCACGGGCAATGACGGCCGGCACCGACGTCCGCGGCTCACGCATCCAGGACGTCTCCGGCGGGTAGATCGGAAAGTCCGGGACGAAGGTGGCCAGGACCTCCACGCCGCCGCCGACCTCGACGACCGGCATGTAACCACCGAACGGCAGCAGGTCCGTGTCGTCCAAGCCGGTGAGGATCGGGTGGCGCGAGCCCTCCGGCTCGGGGGCTGAGGTATCGATGGGTCCGTCGGAGCGCTTGCGCATCTCCGGAGCCAGCCGCAGGTAGCTGTGCCGGTCGTGCGTCTCGATGTTGCCGTCGGCGAGGCTCTGCGCCCCGTAGGACTGCGCGACGGGCCTCAGGTCGAAGAGGTCGGCCAGACCCCAGGCTTCCCGTCGGGCCCCGTCGGGGTCCCACGACCCCGTCTCCCCGGTCAGGACGAGGGAGCCACCCTGCTCGACGAACGAGCGGAGCGCAGCCAGGTGATCCTCGGAGAGGACGACGAAGTTCGGCAGCACCACGGCCTTGAACCGGGCCGGCGCCGAGGCCAGGTCATCGGCGTGCAGCGGCAGGTAGCCGATGCCGGCGCCGTTCAGGGCGCGGACCACGCCCCGGTAGGGGTCGAGGGTGCGCTCGGCGGCCCGGTCGCGTCCGGCGAGATCGTGATTCTGCTGCGACCACACGACGCCGACGTCCGCGACCGGGCTGCGGTTCACCAGGATGTCGGAGTTGTCACGGTGCCACCCGAAGAGCGCTTCTGCCGTCCGGTACTGCCGGCGGTCGTCGTGCCGTGACCCGATGTGGTGCCACCACGGCTGGATGCCGCCGGCGAACCCGGCCGTCGCCCAAAGTCGGACCTCGGCCACCGGCATAGCCGCGACGCGGAAGGCCGGCGAGCCGAGCTGGTACTGCGGGGTGCTCTCCGGGATCAGCTTGTCCCAGCCGAGCAGCTCGTGCAGCCGCTTGCCGGCCTCAGTA
>CADCUO010000174.1 GCA_902805915.1 uncultured Propionibacteriaceae bacterium
GGGGGGGCCGTCGGGGGGGTCGGTCCGGGCGCTAGCCGATCTGGCCTTCGCCTTGTCGAACCGGACCCGCTCACAGCCCGTACCGGTGAAGTCGGGGTTGGGCGCTGCCGGGACGTCGCCGACCCAAGTGCCCGCTGGGATACCTACAGGCGGCAGATCCCCGGTCGCGAGGAAGCCTGGCTGATCGCCGCCCAACGGCGGCGGCCCGTCGCGCAGGCTGGCGGCCTTGGCGCACCTGCCACCGGAGGTGGTGCACTGGAGGTTGGTGACGGCGGCCAGCGCAGCCAGCACTGCGCGCTGGGAGATGACTCGGCCGGGCTGTGCCACGTCGATGACGTTCACGATCCGGCCGGTACGGCTGGCGATCACGCTGCGGTACTCAGGCTGGGCGCGTTCCTGGCCCTTGAGCACCAGGCCCGTGGACTGGTCCCCGAGCCCGGCGACGACCTGACCGGAGGCGATGGAGGTGGCCGCCATGCTGCAGCCGCCCAAAGCCTTGGAGGTCACCGCGTACGCCTGTGCCGCCTCCTCAGGGGTGCTGTAGGCGTCTGCCTGGTGCAGGATGCCCGGTGGTGTCGCGCCGGAGCTGGTCAGCAGCCGCAACACGGTCTGCTGCGGTGCGGGCTGGCCCTCAGCCGGCTCGCCGCCGAGGCAGGCGGGCTGTGGTGAGTCGGCATCCAGCCCCTTCTGGGTCAGTGCGACCTTCCAGGTGCGGCGCCCGTCGATCGCTTTGGCACCTCGTGCGTCGAGCATGGAGCTGTCGGTCAGGAGGACTCCCGCTGCTCCCGAGGCTGCTGAGGAGCCCTCGCCGGCCGCGGTTACCGGCGCCGGACGCTGCGGAGCCGCTGGCTTGGTGCCGCCGCCGGCGAGGATGGAGTAACCGATGACCAGCCCGAGGACAACCACAGCAGCGACCGCCCCGACCAGGGCTGCGGTACGGCGGCGGCTGACCGGCTGGTCGTCGATGTCGTCCAGCGATGTGCTGTCTCCACCGGATCGCCCGGCCGACGGCTGCGGCCTGGTCGGCTCGGGCACAGTGTTGGAGTCATCGGAGTCATCGGTGGCGGCGTCGTCGGGGAGCGCGCGGCGGGGCCGGTACTCCTCGGACTCCTTGCCCACCATGCCGCATGCTCCTCGGGTGCTCGGTGATCGGTGACAACGTGCACTGGGCACAAATCAGCCAAACTGTACCTGCTCGTGGCGTGTCTGGACGATTTCAACCTATGGCTGGGTGAGCATGGGGGAACCATGGCCTCGCTACTCACCCCCCGCCGTACGGACTCGGTATCGAGGCGCCGGAGCCGGCAAGGGATCCAGCTGCAGGCCACTGTCCCCGTCGAAGCAACCCCCGCACCGCCGGTCGAGGCCACGGCCGTACCGCTGGTGCGGTGGCCGATCGCGGCCGGAGTCGGTGCTGTGGCGGCTGCCTTCGTCGGCTGGGTGCTGATGGCCGGATTCGCCGTGGTCGGCTGGTTCGCCTCCGACCCTGGCTCCCTGAGCGGAGCCCTTGGGGTCGGTACGCAGTTCTGGCTGCTGGCCAATGGTGCCGGAGCGCAGCTGGGCACGTCTCAGCTGACCGTGATCCCCTGGGGCGCAGCCGCCGTACATGCCTGGATGCTGTCCCAGGTGGCCGGCTTCGCCGTGCGTCAGACTCCTCGCCGGGGACCGGCCTCGGCCGCTTGGGTGGTTGCTGTCACCAGCGCCACGTACGCGCTGGTGGTGGTCGTGGTAGCTCTGCTGGTCGGCCAGCCGGATAACGCCGCTCGGGGCGCGGCGGTCGCGCTGATCGTTGCTGCTGCCGCCACCGGCTGGGGCAGCTGTCACGCTGTCAGCTACAACCCGACGGCAGCCTGGCCCCCCTGGGCTCGTGCGTTGCCACGGGCCGTGTTGGCCGCCTGGCTGGTGATGGTCGCCGGTGGGGCGGCCGCCCTCATGGCGGCACTGGTCGCCCGGCTGGATCGGGTGGAGCAGCTGACCGTTGCCCTGGACCCCGGCGTGGCCGGCGGCATCGCACTGCTTGTCGTCCAGCTCGCCTTCCTCCCGAACCTGATCATCTGGGCATCCTCCTTCACTCTTGGCGCCGGGTTCACCCTCGGCACCGGGTCCGTGGTGACCCCAGCGGAGTCCCAGCTGGGTCTGGTGCCCGGGATACCGGTGTTCGGTGCGCTGCCGGTGGACGGGCCGGGAGGCGACCTCCAGCTCCTCTGGCTCGGCATCGGTGTGCTGGCGGGAGCGGCCGCGGCGTGGTGCGTGATGCGGGCGCGGCCGGCTGCCCGGTTCGACGAGACCAGTCTGGTCGGGGGACTGGCGGGCCTGGTGGCCGGACTGCTGTTCGTGCCGCTCGGCTGGGCCAGCGTCGGCGATCTGGGGACACTGCGGCTAGCTGGGATGGGCCCACAGCTGACCTCCTTGACAGTCATGGCCACAACCACCATGGGCCTGTCCGGGGTCATCGTCGGGCTTGCCTTCGGTCTGCTGCGCAAAACCCGCAGCTGAGCCGGCCCAGCCGCCGGTCATGGCCGTTGTCACCGATTCTGGCGTCAGGTCCAACGTAGGTAGGGTGAGCACGTGCCTGACTCCGCGCCGTGCCGACTGGTTGTACTGGTCTCAGGCACCGGAACGCTGCTGCAGGCCCTGATCGACGCCTGCGCCGATCCGACGTACGGCGCTGAGGTGGTCGCGGTGGGTGCCGACCGGGACAGCATCGCCGGGCTGCAGCGGGCCAAGAACGCCGACATCGCCACCTTCGTACATCCGCTGCAGCGCGGCGCGGACCGGGTGCAGTGGGATCGGGAGCTCACCGCCCTGGTGGCAGCGTTCCGACCCGACCTGGTGGTCAGCGCGGGTTTCATGAAGCTGCTCGGCCCGCACTTCTTGTCCGCCTTCAGTGGTCGGGTGATCAACACCCATCCCGCCTTGCTGCCGTCCTTCCCCGGTATGCACGGCCCCCGGGACGCCCTCGCGTACGGCGTCAAGATCAGCGGCGCGACCGTCTTCTTGGTAGACGAGGGCGTCGACTCCGGCGCCATCCTCTCCCAGGCCGCGGTGCCCGTGGCCGAGGACGACACGGTGGAGACCCTGCACGAGCGGATCAAGGGTGTCGAGCGGGAGCTGCTCGTCTCCACCACCCGCCAACTCGCCAACTGCAGTTGGCACGTGATCGACAGAAAGGTCCACTGGGAATGACTGAAACCGTTACCGCGCCCAACCTCGAGCAGCTGGAGCAGCCCGCGCAGTCGGGGGATCGACGCCCGATCCGGCGGGCGCTCATCTCGGTGTACGACAAGACCGATCTGGAGGAGATCGCCCGGGCTCTGGTCGCTGCCGGAGTGGAGATCGTCTCGACCGGGTCGACGGCAGCCCGCATCGCCGACGCCGGGCTGCCGGTGACGCCGATCGAGCAGGTGACCGGGTTCCCCGAGTGCCTGGACGGGCGGGTGAAGACGCTGCACCCCAAGGTGCACGCCGGGTTGCTGGCCGACGTTCGGCTGGAGAGCCATCGTGCCCAGCTGGAGGACCTGGAGGTTTCCGCGTTCGAGCTGCTGATCAGCAACCTCTATCCCTTCACCGCCACTGTGTCTTCTGGGGCCAGTGCGGAGGAGTGCATCGAGCAGATTGACATCGGTGGTCCCTCGATGGTGCGTGGGGCGGCCAAGAACCATGCCTGCGTTGCGGTGGTCACCTCGCCGGAGCAGTACGGCCTGCTGCTGGAAGCACTGGCTGGCGGCGGCTTCACTCTTGCCCAGCGGCAGGCGCTGGCAGCGGCCGCCTACATCCACACCGCGACCTACGACGTACATGTGGCCAGCTGGATGGGCAACGTGGTCACCGACACCAGCGACGGCACCGGGTTCCCGCGCTGGGTAGGCGCCACCTGGGAGAAGGCGGCGGTGCTGCGCTACGGGGAGAACCCGCACCAGCGGGCCGCCCTCTACCGCAACGGCTTCGCCGCGGGAGGGCTGGCGACCGCCGAGCAGCTGCACGGCAAGGAGATGTCCTACAACAACTATGTCGACGCGGATGCGGCTCGCCGTTCGGCCGGCGACTTCAACCAGCCGGCCGTGGCGATCATCAAGCACGCCAACCCGTGCGGCATTGCGGTCGGGACCGATATCGCCGAGGCGCACCGCAAGGCGCACGCCTGCGACCCCGTCTCAGCGTTCGGTGGCGTCGTCGCCGCTAACCGGGCGGTCACTGTGGAGATGGCCAGACAGGTCGCCGAGGTGTTCACCGAGGTCATCCTGGCGCCGGCGTACGAAGCCGGGGCGGTCGAGGTGCTTGCTGCCAAGAAGAACATCCGGATCCTGGTGGTGGAGCCGTACCAGCCGGGTGGCATCGAGACCCGCAGCATCTCCGGCGGCATGTTGATGCAGTCGGTGGACGTGGTCAACGCCGACCATGATCGGGCCGCCTCCTGGACGCTTGTGGCTGGAGAGCCGGCGGGGGAGCAGATGCTGGCCGATCTCGAGTTCGCCTGGGCCGCGGTACGGGGCGCCAAGTCGAACGCAATCCTGCTGGCCAGCGACAACGCCGCCGTCGGGATCGGGATGGGCCAGGTGAACCGGGTTGACTCCTGCAGGCTCGCGGTGGAGCGGGCCGGGGACCGAGCGCGCGGCTCGGTGGCCGCCTCCGACGCCTTCTTCCCGTTCGCCGACGGTCCGCAGATCCTCATCGACGCGCATGTGGCCGCCATCGTGCAGCCGGGCGGCTCGGTGCGCGACCAAGAGGTCATCGACGCAGCTCAGCGAGCCGGCGTGACCATGTACTTCACCGGCGCCCGCCACTTCTTCCACTGACCCGACCTCGAGCTGTGGTGATGACTCCAAGCAGATAGGTAGAGACCAGAAAATGACGGCACAGACCCTGGACGGCAAGGCGACCGCGGCCCAGATCAAGAATGAGCTGAAGGAGCGGGTGGCCGCCCTGGCCGGCCAAGGGATGACGCCCGGCCTGGGTACCGTCCTGGTCGGCGACGACCCAGGCAGCCACTCCTATGTGGCCGGCAAGCACCGCGACTGCGCCCAGGTGGGGATCGCCTCGATCCAGGTCCAGCTGCCGGCCGACACCAGTGCCGACGAGCTCCAGACGCGAATTGCGGAGCTCAACGCTGACCCGGCATGTACGGGCTACATCGTGCAGCTGCCGCTCCCTGACGGGCTGGATGACAACTGGGCGCTCGGCCTGGTGGACCCGGACAAGGACGCCGACGGCCTGCACCCGTCCAACCTCGGCCGGCTGGTGCTCGGGGTGCACGGCCCGCTGCCGTGCACCCCGCGCGGCATCGTGGAGCTGCTGCGCCGCCACGACGTGGACCTGAAGGGTGCTGAGGTGTGTGTCGTCGGCCGCGGCACCACTGTTGGCCGGCCGTTGGGTCTGCTGCTGACCCGCAAGAGCGAGAACGCCACCGTCACGCTGTGCCACACCGGCACGGTGGACGTCGGCTTCCACACCCGCAACGCCGACATCGTGATCGCGGCGGCCGGCCGGCCAGGTCTGATCACGGCCGACATGGTGAGACCCGGCGCCGTCTGCGTCGACGTCGGCATCACCCGCACCGAGGCCGGTCTGGTCGGGGACTTCCATCCCGAGGTACGCGAGGTGGCCAGCTGGTTCGCGCCGGTGCCGGGCGGCGTCGGGCCGATGACCCGGGCCATGCTGCTGAGCAACGTGGTGGAGCGGGCTGAGCTGCTCACTGCTGGTCGTGGCACCGGAAGCTGATCATGGCCAGGAGTGAGCCCGGTACGCCCGGGTCATTGCGGCAGTGGCCGTTGCTGGTCGTCCTGACGGGTGTGCTGTGCGGTCTGGGTGTCGCGCTGCTCGGACGCGACACCTGGCGGCTGGGTTGTCTCATCATCGGCGGCGCGCTCGCGGTCGGTGCAGTCGAGCGACTGGCGCTGCCGGAGCGGGAAGCCGGTCTGCTGCAGGTGCGCGGCCGGATCTTCGACATCATGGTGATGGCGTTCACCGGAGCCGGGATCATCGCCTTGGCGATCGCCGTGCCGAACGGTCGGTGAGCCGGCACTACTGGTTCGGCGTGGCGAGCCCGTAGAAGACGGTGATGATGAGGCCGATCGCCGACAACACCAGCGCGACGATGCCGAGGATACGACCAATCACGACGCTCTGCCGGTTGGTGTACGCCGCCGGGTTGGCGTCGATCTCGCGAAGTGCCTTGTTCCCCTGGATCAGTGCAATGGGGCCGAGGATGATGCCACAGATGAAGAGGCTGACTATGCCCAGCACCAGAACGGTGGTGCCCTTGGGATGCGGCTGGGGAACGCCACCGCCGTAAGAACCGGAGTAAGGGTTGGGGTCGTAAGGGTTGCTCATGGCGAACATCCTCCCCCATGGCGGGGTCCGGAACCGTCATGCTCCCGGTGTGCTGGCGGTTTCCCCACAGCTGCGCGGTCCGCGGGCGGGGCTGGACCGCCTCCGGTACGTCGACGTCGCAGGCTTAGCCCGCGGACGAGCCCGCCACGAGCAGGATCACACCAAGCACCACCAGCACCAGATAGATGGTTCCCAGGATGCCCAGCACCACACCTGCCGTCGCCATTCCTCGGCCGGTGTAACGCTGCGGTTCGGCGTCGATCTCGTTGCGCGCCTTGCGACCAAGGACCAGTGCGCCGGGACCGACCAGCGGGCAGGCGGCCAGACCGACGATGCCCAGGATCATCGACACCGTTGCCTGCGGATGCGCCACTGCTGGCATCCCGTACGGTGAGTAGCCGCCGACTGCCGGCTGGTACGGGTTGGCCTGGTAGGGATTCATCTGGTACGGGTTCGGGTCGTACGGCGACCCGTAGCCCGGCGGCAGACCCTCCGGTGCGCCGCCGTACACCGGCATCGACTGCTGGGGGTACCCCTGGTCCGGCTGCGCCTGCGGGTCCGGTGCACCGTAGGGCGACGCGTTGGAGCCGGTCCCGTAGGGGTTGGGCTGCCCGCCGTACCCCTGGTAGTCGCTGTCGGGAGCCTGCGTCGGGTAGCTCGACCACGCTTGGCCAGCCCCGTCGCTGTCCGAAGCGGCCGGGTATTCCGCAGCGGGGTACGCCTCGGGTTCCGCGCCGTGCGGGCTCACCGGGGTCGATGTGCCAGCCGACGCCGGTTTCTTCCCTGGCTCAGCAGCCTCACGGCTGAACGGGTTCGGCGCAGCTCCTTCCGGCGGCGAGCCGGCTTCGCCGAGCGGATGGCTTCCGCTGGCTTGCTCCGCACCAGGCCCGGACTCGCCGTGCCGGTTGTCGTCCAGGCTGCTGTCAGCGAGGCTGCTGCCACCAAGACTGGACTCCCACCGCTGCGCATCATCGTCGCGCTGCTGCGGATGGTTCGGATCGTCGTTGTTCCGGCCGCTCTCGCTCATGGCACTAGTGTCGCCTATCAACCGGTCACTGTCTCGAGCGCCCGGCCGGCCCGCTGAAGCCTGGGGCCCGGTGGCTCCGGTTCAGGCAATCAAGCCCATCGCCTTGACCGCGTCCCGCTCCTCCGCCAGCTCGGCGACGCTGGCGTCGATCTTCTGGCGGGAGAAGTCGTTGATCTCCAGGTCGGCGACGATGGTGTACTCGCCTCCGGACGTGGTCACCGGGAAAGATGAAATCAGGCCTGCCGGGACGCCGTAGGAGCCGTCGGACGGCACCGCCTGGGACACCCAGTCCTCAGCGGGGGTGCCGAGAATCCAGTCGCGGGCGTGCTCCACCGTGGCGTTCGCCGCGCTGGCTGCCGAGCTCGCGCCACTCGCCTCGATGATCGCGGCCCCGCGCTGCTGCACCGTCGGCAGAAAGGTCTCCTCGATCCAGGTCTGGTCATCGACAACCTCTGCGGCCGCCCGCCCCGCCACGGTGGCGTGGAAGATGTCGGGGTACTGGGTGGCGGAGTGGTTGCCCCAGATGGTCAGCCGAGCGATATCTGTCACGGCAGCACCGGTCTTGGCGGCCAGCTGCGCTTTAGCCCGGTTGTGGTCCAGCCGGGTGAGGGCGTTGAAGCGCTCCTGCGGGATGTCAGGAGCGTTGTTCATCGCTATCAGCGCGTTGGTGTTGGCTGGGTTGCCGGTCACCAACACCTTGACGTTATCGGCCGCCTGCGCATTGAGCGCCTTCCCCTGAGCGGTGAAGATGGCGCCGTTGGCCTCCAGCAGGTCACCGCGCTCCATGCCCTTGGTACGAGGCCGGGCGCCGACCAGCAAGGCAAGGTTCACGCCGTCGAAGATGGTATTGGCGTCGTCCCCGATCTCGACTGAGCTGAGCAGCGGGAAGGCGCAGTCTTCGAGCTCCATCACCACTCCCTCCAGCGCCTTCAGCGCCGGGGTGATCTCGAGCAGCCGGAGCTCCACCGGCCGGTCGGGGCCGAGCAGGGAGCCGCTCGCGATCCGGAACAGCAGGCTGTAGCAGATCTGCCCGGCCGCACCGGTCACGGCTACCTTGACGGGGGCCTGGTCGGGGATGGAGGTAGTGGTCACTGCAATCTCCCTGTGTGATGGTACGAAACCTGCGGACGTTGTGAGGTGCCGACCTAGCTGGCACCCGGGGTGAGTATCGGGACCGACGCTAGCAGGATGCCTTGGTGGCGCACGGGCCGGTGGGGGGCGCAACCGAGCGGACAGCCAAACGCCCGCGCGCCGGCACGAGTCCGACCCGCGGGCGCGGGACTGGTCAGGCTGCTGGCGCCAGCTTGCCGCTCACGATCCACATGATCACGAAGTTGTCCGCGTACGGTGCGTTCTTCAGGATCGGGTCGTCGTCGGCTGGGAACGCCTGCACTCGAGCGCCTTCCAGCGCGGGATTGTTGCCGTAGCGCTCGAACAGCGGCACCATCGGCACCAGTTCGTTGAAGGCGATCGCTGCCTTGGTGACGTTGGCCTTCTGCTCTGCCTCGTTCAAGCCTGAGCCCGCCTTAGTCACGATCTCAGCCAGGTCCACGTCACCGAACGCCTTGGTCTTGGTCTTCAGCTCGAAGCCCATTCCCTTGCCGCCCTGGTTCTTGGCCACCGGGATGTTGTGGGTGAAGAGGTCCTGGACGAACGCGAAGTGAGGGTGCGGGTGGTTGGAGCTGCCCCACGCCTGGATGGCGAGCTGGAAGTTGCCCTTGTCGATGTCCACCGGTGCCTGCTTGTCGTCCAGGCCGCGCGGGGTGACCTTGATCCCGAACTCTGACAGCTGCTCGGCGGCGTTCGTCCCGGCCGCCGACCAGTCGGCGAAGGGACCGGGGAACTGGATCTCGTAGACGGCTGGCTTGCCGTCAGGCTTCGTCCAGTTGGCGCCGTCCTTCTTCCAGCCGGCGTCGGTCAGCAGTTCGGCCGCCTTGTCCTGGTCGAAGTCGTAGGTGTTCAGCTTGGCCTTGTCGGTCGCGGATAGCCACTGGTCGACCTGGTTGTCGGAGAAGCCGGCCATGAACTGCACGCCCTTGCCCGACTCGCCAAGGGAGACGGTGCCGTTGGCCTTGCGGTCAATCGCGTGGGCGATGGCCTGGCGGGCGCGTACGTCTCTGAACTCCTCGAGCTTGTCCAGGTTGAACAAGATCGCCGGGCCGGAGTAGACCGGCGGTCGGATGATTCGGAAGCCGGCCTGCTGAAAGGACTTCTCCGACGCCGTCGGGAACCCGTGGGTGGCGTAGTCGACGTCCTTGCTCTGCACCAGTGGCGTGACTTCAGGAGTCTCCCCGTTGTAGATCACCAGCTTGTCGAACTTCACCTTGTCGGCGCCGTAGCCGCTGGCGTTCTTGGCTAGGTTGATCTGGGTGTTGGAGATCGCGCCGTAGTCGATGTTGTACGGCCCGTTGGCCACGTACTCCTTGGGGTTGTACTTCTGGAACTGGCTGCTCAGGTCACCGCCCTCGGAGGAGTCCATGTCCTTGCCGGACTCCTTCAATGCGCTGGCCTTGTCGGCCCACTCCCCGAAGACGGCGGTCGAGATGATCGTGCTGCGCATGATGTAGCGCTCCACCACAGTGGAAGGCTGGTTCATGGTGAGCGTGAAGGTGAGGTCGTCGGGTGCCTCGATCTTGGTCACGTAGTTCCACAGCGAGGTGCGCTGCAGCCACTGGCACCAGAACGTGGTCATGTAGTCCTTGGACGTCAGCGCCGACCCGTCGCTCCACTTCAGGTTGGGCTTGATCTTGACCGTGAAGGTGTTGGCTTTCGAGTCGAGCTTGTAGGACTCGGCCAGCATCAGGTCCCAGGTCTTGTCGGCCCAGACAAAGAAGCCCGACGGCAGGCAGATCAGGTCAGCGTAAGGCCCGTCGGCCAGGATCCGGTACGGCACGCCACCGAAGGGACCGGCCGCATTGTTGAAGTTGCCCTCGGGTGGCTGCTTGTACGGCCACGCGCCGTGGAACTCACCGCCCGCGGCCCCCGCCGAACCGTCATTGGGTGCTGCCGGGGCGCAGGCCACGAATCCGCCCAGACCGGCGACTCCGGCTGCGGACAGGCCGATGACCTGTAACAGCCCACGCCGCGACAGGATGATCTCTTCGGTCACTTCTTCTCCTCAGTGATGATGCCGTCCGTTCATACGGATCAGCGGGATGGCAACAGCGCCCAGTGCCAGCCCGATGGCCAGGCTGAACACGGTGATGACGAACTCACCCGTTCCGGGCTTGACGACGAGCAGCATCAACGCTGACCCGACGACGAAAAACGAGGCCAGTCCGAGGACCGCCCTGACGACAGGGAGCATCAGGTCTCACCCATCACCACGCCGACGGGGGCCTTGACGGTGCTCCGTCGTGCCACCACGTGACACCGCACCTGTCGGCGCTCGTCGAGCGCAGTCAGCTCAGGCACCTCCGTGTTGCAGGTGCCCTCCTCGAAAAGCGGGCAGCGGGGGTGGAAGGTGCACCCGGGCGGCAGGTCCCGCAAGCTCGGAATCTCGGCGGAGCGCAGCCCGCCGCCGGGCTTCTTCGTCGCGGTCAGGTCGGGGTCGGGCTCGGGTACGGCGTCCAGCAACGCCTTGGTGTACGGGTGCTGCGGGTTGTTGATCACGTCCGGGGTGTCCCCGAACTCGACCACCCGGCCCAGGTACATGACGGCGATCTTGCCCCGCCAGCCGAAGTACTTGGCAATCGCCAGGTCGTGGGTGATGAACAAGAACCCGACCCCGAGGTCGTCACGGAGCCGGCCCAGCATGTTCAACATGCCGACCCGGATCGACACGTCAAGCATGGAGGTGGACTCGTCGGCGATGATCAGCTTCGGGTTCAGGGTCAGCGCGCGGGCGACCGCAACCCGTTGACGCTGCCCCCCGGACAGCTGGTGCGGGAACTTGGAGAGGTAGCTCTCCGGCGGTGTCAGGTCCACCCGCCGCAACAGCTCTGCCGACTGCGTCCAGCCCTCACCGCGGTTCTTGGCGACACCGTGCTTCAGCAGTGGTGCTGACAATGTCTTGTGGATGGTGCGGATCGGGTTCAGCGAGGCGTAGGGGTCCTGGTGTACGTACTGTACGGACTTCCGGAAGTTGACGAACTCCTCCGGCGACATGGACCAGATGTCCTTGCCCTCGAACTCGACCGTGCCGGCGGTGGGCTTGGCCAGTCCAGCCGCCATCCGGGCACTCGTGGTCTTTCCGCAGCCGGACTCCCCGACCAGGCAGAGGACCTCGCCTGGGCCGACGGAGATGTCGACGTCGTCGACGGCTGGGACGTCGCCCTTCTTCGAGCGGAACGTCTGGGAGACGCCGGTCAGACTGATCAGCGGAGGGCGCTCAGGCACGAGCCACCACCTTTCGTTCGTGAACGACGTCCTGCCAACGCAGACAGGCCGCTTCGTGGCTCATGCCGTGGGGGCGCGGGGAGATCATCAGCAGGTCGGGGTCGGTTTCCAGACACATGTCCTCCGCATAGCTGCACCGCGGGTTGAACTTGCAACCGGGCGGCAGGTCGTTGAGCCCAGGGGGCGACCCCGGGATCGAAGCCAGCTCCGGCAGGTCACCCACAACCGGCGGGACCGCGTTGATCAGTCCGGAGGTGTAGGGGTGGCGTGGGCCGTAGAAGATGTCCCGCGAGGTGCCGGTCTCGATGATCCTGCCGGCGTACATCGTCGCCACCCGGTCGGCCAGCTCCGCTGCGACTCCGAGGTCGTGGGAGATGAAGATCATCGCGAACTTGCGGTCAGCCCGCAGCTCCTGCAGCACGTCGACCACTGCCCGCTGGGTCAAGATGTCCAGCGCTGTCGTCGGCTCGTCCAGGATCAGCAGCTTGGGGTCGAGCAGGAGGCTCATGGCGATCAGAACTCGCTGCCGCATCCCCCCGGACAACTCGTGCGGATAGCTGGGCAGGACCTGGTTCGGCTCCAGCCGGACCGACCGCATCAGCTCGGCGCTGCGTTCCCAGATCTGGGACTTGGAGGCGTTGGTGCCGCCCTTCTCCGGGTGTGCCCGGATGGTGTCGCCCATCTGGTCGATGATTCGCAGCACTGGGTTGAAGGAGTTCATCGCTCCCTGGAAGACCATGGCCGCCTCCCGCCAGCGCCAGCGGCGGAGCTCCTCCTTCTGCAGCTTCAGCACGTCGACCTCGGTGTCGGAGCGGCCACGGTAGGTGACGCTGCCCTCGGGAATGCTGCCGAGGCGGGGCAGCAGTCGCAGTAGTCCGAGCCCGAGCGTGGTCTTGCCGCATCCTGACTCCCCGACCAGGGCCAGTGACTGGTTGGGGTAGAGGTCGAAGCTGACTCCGCGGACCGCGTTGACGCTCTGGCCGTTGCCGCTGCGGTAGGCGACCACCATGTCGCGTACCGAGAGGATGGGTTCGTCGGCCGTCTCGATCATTTTCGGTCTCCTGTCGGGCTGGTCGGCTTGAGGTCGCGCACCACTGTTGACCTCATCAGCGGTCCCGGAGGCGGGGGTTGAGGATCTCCTCCAGCGAGCGGGTCAACATGATCAGGCCGAGCTGCAGAAGCACGATCATGGTGATGGGCGCGAGGATGTACAACAGCGAGCTCTGCTGGAACATGGCTCCCTTGATCCAGGCGTCGTTGATCATGATGCCCCAGTTGGCGCCGGCCAGCGGTGCCAGGCCGAGCAGGTAGAGGCCTACCAGCGTGTAGATCGCGTTGGTGACCGCGATGATGAAGTTGATCATGATGTAGGACGCCATGTTGGGCACGATCTCGATGAAGACCACGCGGAAGGTGCCGAGGTCCAGCAGCCGAGCAGCCTCGACGAACTCTCGCTCCTTCAGCGACAGCACCTGGGCGCGGATTGAACGCATCAGGATAGGCCAGGACAAGCCGCCGATCAGCAGCGCCAGCACGGTCGTTGAGTCCAGCCGGAAGAAGGCGCCGAGCACCGCCAGCAGCACGATCTGCGGGATGGTCATCACCACGTCGGTGAGCTGCAA
>CADCUO010000175.1 GCA_902805915.1 uncultured Propionibacteriaceae bacterium
CCACCGTGTCGGACTCCGAGCTCAAGGGACGCCATCGGGCGATGTGGGCGTCGGGTGACTACCCGACGATGGTCACGACCTTCCTGCTGCCGCTCGGCCCCCGCCTCGTGGAGGCCTGCGGCATCGGCCCGGGCATGCGGGTGCTCGACGTGGCCGCCGGCACCGGCAACGCCGCATTGCCCGCGGCGGCAGCAGGGGCGGATGCGATTGCCAGCGACCTCACACCGCGGTTGCTGGAGGCCGGGCGGAAGCGCGCCGAGGCGGAGGGGTTGGCATTGCAGTGGCAGGAGGCCGATGCCGAGCACCTGCCATTCGAGGAGGCATCGTTCGATGTGGTGATGTCCTCGATTGGGGTGATGTTCGCACCGCACCACCAGGCAGCTGCAGACGAGTTGGTGCGGGTATGCCGTCCGGGCGGGACGCTTGGCCTGCTCAGCTGGACACCGGAAGGCATGATCGGGGATCTGTTCCGGACCATGGGCCCGTTCGCCCCACCTCCACCGCCCGGTGCCCAACCTCCACCGCTGTGGGGCAGTGAGGAGCACCTCGCGGAGCTGTTTGGTGACCGCGTCGAATTCATAACGCAGCGCCGGGAGAACCTGGAGATCACCGCGTTCACCCAGGCACGTGACTACGGAGAGCATTTCAAGGCGTACTACGGACCCACCATCGCCGCCCGCGCCAACGCCGAGCGCAACGGTCGGGCACAGGAATTCGACTCCGCCCTGGACGCCTTCTGCGACAGTTGGAACCGGAGCAAGGACGGTCCCGCACGGTTCGAGAAGGAGTACCTGCTCTCCGTCGGCGTACGGCGCTGACGGACAAGCGGCTGATCCTGCTGCGGGAGACCGGCGACCGCGACCGCGTCGCCGGTGAGACCGCGCTTGGCGGCTGACACCATCGCGAAGTCGTACATGGATCCATCTACCCGGCGCGCGACGGTCGACGACGTTCACGACCTGGCGAAGGCCATGCCGTACGTGACGACACAGTGCGGCTCCGCCGGAAACGCGGTCTACCAGGTGGCGGGCAAGAGCTTCGTCTTCTTCCGTAATCCTCGCCCCGACGCCGTCCATCCAGCGACGGGCGCGCGGTATGACGATGTCATCGTCCTCTGGGTCCCGGACGAATCCGATAAGCAAGCCATGGTGAAGGACGAAAGCACACCGTACTTCACCACGCCGCACTTCGACGGCCACCCGTCAGTCCTCGTACGGGCCAGCCGGATTGGCGAGCTCACCTACGCTGAACTGGTCGAGGTGATCGAGGATGCGTGGCTGTCCAGAGTCTCGATGCGCCGCCGAGCAGAATGGCTCAAGACCCATCCGCGGCCGTGAGGATGTACGACCTCCTCCAAGCCGCCGGTGGCCCGCAGCGCGCACTCCCCCGCACTATGTGGGGTGTCCAGAGTGTCGGTGGGTGGCGCGTACCAGCGCAGCACAGGAGGCGGTCTTGCGCTACCGGAGCCGCCACCCCGGCATGGTGTCGCACAATGATGACGTGGAGAGCGATCGGCTAGGTTCCACTCACTGTCGGCGCGACGAAAGATAGCAATGCCCTTCAACTCGCTCCGCCCCGGCGGATTCAAGGATGATCAGCTGCTGGACCCCGACCTTCCACGGCCGGTCCGGTACTTCATCTACGCGCTGCTCGTCGTGGGACTGCTGGTTGCAGTGGCACCCACGGCTGTACTGCTTCTCATTGGGGCGCTCGGGAGACCGGAATGGAACCATTACTTGGGAGGCTGCGCTGTACGCGCTCGCCGTGATGACCACTCGCGATGGTGATAGCCGGACTCGTTGCGCTGGTCTCATCCTTGGTTATTGGTCCCGGCACACGCCAAGCGTCGTACAACTGGATAACGACGACGTTCGGTCCGATCATCTGGTTGCTGAGACTGGGCGCGGCGGCGATCGTTCACTGACGGCGGGCAGATGCCACGATCGCGACCCGGCATAACAGGTCACGTCTCGACTTCGGCGTACCCCTGGGCCTGGGCCTCGTACAGCCCGCGGTAGGTGCCGCCGGCCGCCAAGAGCTCGTCGTGGGTGCCGTGCTCGACGAGCCTGCCTCCATCGAGCACCATGATCAGGTCGGTCATGGTCACGGTGGAGAACCGGTGTGACACGAGGATCGTGACGGCTCCATTGAACGCAGCATGCGCGGCCGCACGGCACGGAGCCCGGTCAGCAGACGCAGGCTGCGCGCGACCATATCCCTCCTCAGTGCTCTCGGGTCCGGCGGTGAGTACGTCAGTCACACCACCTCAGCAGATGCTGGGCCCCCGGCGGCGAGCAGATGCTACCAAGGTCGCCGTCGGTTCCAGGTGTCCGGCAATCCGCGCGCTGGCTGCCCGAGGATGGCCCCTGGTCGCGGGATCCCGGCAACTGCACCCGTTGGGCGTAGGATGAGCGATCTTGACATTCGGGCCGTCGTGCCCTCCCGACCGTACGTCGCCTGAGCACTCGGGTAATGACTGTGCGGGTACGCGACAGCCACCCACCAGAGCCACGATCGCCCTACCCGCAACCTCAGCTGGACCCAGATCTGCCACCAACCGGCACCACGCACTCAGCTTGTGACATTCGAAAAGGAAACATGAACACCCACCACCTGGACATCAGCGCGCCGCGCCCTCTTCCCGAGGGCGGCCTTCGGGTAACGCCGCTGGGCGGTCTGGGGGAAATCGGCCGCAACATGACCGTCTTCGAGCACCGCGGCAAGCTGCTGGTGGTCGACTGCGGCGTGCTCTTCCCTGAGGAGAACCAGCCCGGCATCGACCTGATTCTGCCCGACTTCAGCTCCATCCGGTCCCGCCTGGCCGATATCGAGGCGATCGTGCTCACCCATGGACATGAGGACCACATCGGCGGAGTGCCGTACCTGCTCCGAGAGCGGGGCGACATCCCGGTGATCGGGTCCAAGCTGACGCTCGCGTTCGTCGGCGCCAAGCTTGCCGAGCACAAGCTCACCCCGCCGACGGTGGAGGTGGCGGAAGGACGGCGTCACCAGGCGGGACCGTTCGACCTGGAGTTCCTTGCGGTCAACCACTCCATCCCGGACGGGCTCGCGGTCGCCGTACGGACCGAGGCTGGACTGGTACTCCACACCGGTGACTTCAAGATGGACCAGTTTCCACTGGACCGCCGCATCACCGACCTCGGCGGTTTCGCCCGGCTCGGGTCAGAGGGGGTCGACCTGTTCCTGGTCGACTCCACCAACGCCGAGGTGCCGGGCTTCACCACGTCGGAGGCGGACCTGCTGCCGGCGATCGAAAAGATCTTTCGCACCGCCCCACGGCGGATCGTTGTCTCTAGCTTTGCCAGCCATGTGCACCGGATCCAGCAGGTCCTCGACGTCGCACACCGGCACGGCCGCAAGGTGGCCTTCGTCGGCCGATCGATGGTCCGCAACATGGGTATCGCCGCCGAGCTCGGCTACCTCACCATCCCCGAGGGCCTCGTGGTGGACATGAAGAAGCTGGACCGGATGCCTGACCACAAGGTGGTGCTGGTCTGTACCGGCTCCCAAGGGGAACCGATGGCGGCCCTATCGCGGATGGCCAACCGCCAGCACATCATCGAGATCGGCGACGACGACACCATCCTGCTGGCCAGCTCCTTGATTCCCGGCAGCGAGAACGCCATCTATCGGGTGATCAACCAGCTCACCCGTTGGGGCGCCAACGTGGTGCACAAGGGCAACGCCACCGTGCACGTGTCCGGTCATGCCAGCGCCGGGGAGCTGGTGTACTGCTACAACCTGATCAAGCCCGCCAACGTACTCCCGGTCCACGGCGAATGGCGGCACCTCAGCGCCAATGCGGAGCTGGCCGTGCGGACCGGTGTCGACCCCAGCCAGGTACTGGTGGTCGAGGACGGCGTGGTGGTGGATCTGGTCGACGGCAAGGCATCGATCGCCGGGCGGGTGCAGGCAAACCTGGTCTTCGTCGACGGACAGTCCATCGGTGAGGCGTCAGAGAAGACTCTGGTGGATCGACGGGTTCTGGCCGAGGAAGGCGCCATGACGATCCTGGCCATCCTGGACACCACAACGGGGAAGCTGGCAGAGCCGATCGAGTTCTTCACCAGAGGCTTCACCCACGACGACGACTGGGACACCGCTACGACCGCGCGGATCGAGCAGGCCATCGCCAAGGCGAACCAGTCCAAGAAGCTGGACGGGCCGGCGCTGGAGAACCTGTTGACCCAGACCGTTGACCGCTGGATGCGACGCCAGTACCGGCGCAGCCCTGTCATCACCGCGATCGTCGTCGACGCCTGACCACCAGCGGCACCTGCCGCCAGGTCCCAGCCTCGTCCCCGCCCTCGTCTAGGCCTCTCGGGTACGGGTATGGGCTCCCCGGCGACGTCACAGTCGTCGACCTCGAGCGGTGACACTGATGCAGCCTCCGGCTGCGGGTGAAGCCGCCGCGGGTACAAACGGAAAGGGGCCCGAGGTGCGCGTCGTGTACAACAGCTTCAACGGTCGCTACTCCGACAGTCCGCGGGTGGTGTACGAGGCCCTGCTGGAGCGAGGCGAGCCGCACGGGCATGTCTGGCTGGTCGACCCCGACCATGCCCGGACCTTCCCATCCGACTGCGTCACGGTGCCGATCTACACTCCAGCAGCGGTCGAGGCCCTCGAGTCCGCCGACCTGGTGGTCTCGAACAGCCACCTCGAGATGGACTGGACGAAGCGGGATGGCGCCACGTACGTACAGACCTGGCACGGTACCCCGCTGAAACGGATCCATGCCGACGTGCTGTGGGGCCCTCCCGGTCTGCTGGAGCACCTCTCCCTCGACGTCGACCGCTGGGATGTCCTCCTCTCCCCCAACAGCTTCAGCACCACCACCATGCGGCAAGCGTTCCGCTGGTCAGGCGAGGTGCTGGAGACCGGTTATCCGCGCAACGACATCCTCGTGTCTGACCGGGCCGGCGAGGTACGCGACCGGGTCCGCCGCGATCTCGATATCGAGGGCCGCACCGCCGTGCTGTACGCCCCGACCTGGCGTGACGACGTGTTCTGGGACGGGGCCGACGACGCCGGTGCGCTTGCTCTCGATGTGGACCGCTTCGCCGCGGAGCTCGGCGATGAGCACGTACTGCTGCTGCGGGTGCACTACAAGCTGACCGGGCTGCTCCGGAACCTGGATCACCCGGTGATCATCGACGTGTCCCACTACCCAGACATCGCCGATCTCTACCTGGCCGCGGATGTCACGGTGACCGACTACTCCTCGACCATGTTCGACTTCGCCGTCACCGCCAAGCCGCTGCTGTTCTTCACCTACGACATGGATCGCTACCGCGATGAGCTGCGCGGCTTCTACTTCGACCTATCGGTTGAGCCGCCGGGCCCGCTCGCCACAACAACCGATGATCTTGTTGCCGGCATCCGCGACCTCGACGGCGTCACGGCACAGCACGCCGAGTGCTATGCCAGGTTTCGTGAGCGCTTCTGCCACCTTGACGACGGGCACGCGACCGAGCGCTTCCTGGCTCGTTTCTTTCCGCAGCCCTCGCTCGACGGCAGAGACTGCCGCGCCATGACCAGCTGACGCGCATAATCGAACGGGCGCAATGTCTCGCCGCTGAGACTCCCAAGGAGGACGCGGATGGCAAGCACTGACCCGGGCCGACCGAACATCGTGATGATCGTCAGCGATGACCAGGGGCCATGGGCCCTCGGCTGCGCGGGGAACGATGAGCTCCAGACTCCTGCCCTTGACCGGCTGGCGACCGAGGGCACCCGCCTGGATCGGTTCTTCTGTGCATCTCCGGTGTGCTCCCCGGCGCGTGCGTCGCTGCTTACCGGGCGGATGCCGTCGGCTCACGGCGTACACGACTGGATTCGGGGCGAGGCGTACGGCGTCGTGGACGACCGTGATGTCGCCTATCTCGACGGCCTGACCACGACGCCGGAGGTGCTGGCCCAGGCCGGCTGGACCTGCGGCTACTCAGGCAAGTGGCATCTGGGTACCGGTCGGGAGCCGGCACCCGGCTTCGAGTTCTGGTACGCCCACCGCACCGGTGACGGTCCCTACGTCGGGGCGCCGGTGTGGCGCGCCGGCCGACAGGAGAATGAACCCCGCTACATCACCGACGCCATCACGGCGGAGGCACTGTCGTTCCTCGACCGCTCCAAGGCCAACGACACGCCGTTCTACCTCTCGGTCAACTACACCGCCCCGCACAGTCCCTGGGTGGGACAGCATCCGCAGCGGTGGCTCGATCTCTACACCGACTGCGAGTTCGCGACCTGTCCCCAGGAGCCACCCCACCCGTGGTTCAGCTGGGAGCCGGGGCCGGTGCGGGAAGCCATGACTGATCCTCGCCCCAGCCTGATGGGCTATTTCGCCGCCATCAGCGCCATGGACGCCGGTATCGGCGCGCTGCTGGAGCGCCTCGACACCCACGGGTGGCGCAGTTCGACGATCGTCGTCTTCACCTCCGACAACGGCTTCAGCTGTGGCCAGCACGGCATCTGGGGCAAAGGCAATGCAACCTGGCCGATCAACCTGTGGGAGAACTCCGTCCAAGTGCCGGCCATCATCCGCTGGCCAGGACGGGTGTCTGCCGGGATGGTTACCGATGCCCTGGTCAGCGCCTGCGACCTCCATCCCACGCTGCTCGACCTCGCCAACCTCGACCCACCTGAGGACCCACTCGCCGCCGGGAGCAGCGTCGCTGCCCTGCTGCGCGGTCAGTGCCAAGGCAGTCGACGCGAGGCTGTCGTGGTCTTTGACGAGTACGGCGGGGCGCGGATGGTACGCACGGCGGACTGGAAGTACGTCCTGCGCTGGGGCGACGGCCCAGATGAGCTCTACCACCTCGACGCTGATCCGGATGAGCGGCGCAACCTCGCCAGGAAGCGGTCGTTCCGGAGCATCAAGCGGGAGCTAAGCACGGTGCTGCACGACTGGTTCGCCGGGCACATCGACCCGGCACGCGACTCGTGGGGGCGGCCGGTGTCGGGCCGGGGGCAGCTGCAGCCTGCCGGGGCAGCCACTGACGACGCTGCAACCTACTACCCCGGGGAGGATGAGCGTCGGGTCCGCGGCTGACGTTACGCCCGTGTTATCCGGTCCCTTCAATGGGTAAGTAAACGCAGGAAGCCTGTCCGTGCCAATGTTGCTCTCAGACAAGGAGATGCCATGACCACGCGTGTCGAGAAGACCGTCCTGGTGAACGTGCCGATCAGTGTTGCGTACAACCAGTGGACCCAGTTCGAGGACTTTCCCCAGTTCATGGGCGGGATCCAAAGCGTGACCCAGCTCAGTGACGACCGCCTGCAGTGGGTTGCTGAAATCGCCGGGGTACGCCGCCAGTGGCAAGCCAGGATTGTGGAGCAGGTGCCGGACCAACGAGTTGCGTGGGCGGCCACGGAAGGCGCCACCAACGCCGGAGCGGTTGACTTCGAGGATGTCGGCGGCGGCCAGACCCGGGTACACCTGTCGCTCGAGTACGAGCCAGAGGGCCTGGTGGAGAAGGTGGGCGACAAGTTGAACGTCATAGAGAACCAAGCCGAGCGCGACCTGGAGCGGTTCAAGGCCTTCATCGAGTCTGAGGGGTATGCAACTGGCGCCTGGCGCGGCACCGTCAGCCAAGGAGCTCCTGCGGGGACTCCTGGCGTTGAGGACGCTGACGCATCCCGTGGTGACAGCGGAACGGCTGGAGTGTCGCCCAAGGTGGCCGCTGGTGCCGGGATCGCCGCTGCAGCCGCCGCTGCTGGGGTAGCAGCAGCTACGCGTGGCAACAAGGACCAGTCCGACACCGAGGTGACGACGGGCGCGACCACAGGTACGGGCAGGCCACCCATGTCCATGGTCGAGCACGAGTCATCGGGGGCAGTCGGCGCCGATGAGGCAGTCGGTGCAGACGAGGCGCTATTGGAATCCGGCGGTGCCCCAGTCGGCTCCACCGGCACCCGCGGGGCTGACTCAGGCGTCACCGGGTTCGACAACCCACGTGTTGTCGACCCGCTGGACGACCCCCTCGACGGCAACCGCTGAGTCGGGAACCTCGATTCGCGCCCACTGAATTCGCGGCCCGGTGTGCAGGCAACCTGCCTGCGCATCCGGCCCGGCTCAGCTGCTCACCGCTCGAGGATCTCAGCTGCGACCACCGTCAGTGGTCGGCCTGTTCGATTCGACTCCGCGATCAGGTACTGCAGGGCGGCGTCTTCAGTCATCTGGTCGTGCCCCATCAAGTGGCCCTTCGCCACCTGGACGGTGTCCCGCGCTGCCATCGCGTGCCTCAGCCGCGCGCTTAGCCGGCTCACGTTGTCCAGACAGTCCACATTGGCTAACAACAGCGATGCCGATACGGCGTAGCCCTCGAGAATGCCCCTGGACCGCCGGTCGAACGCCGCCGGATGTTCGCCATATACCTTCACTGCACCCAGGCGGGCCTCCCCCACCGTCAGCGGCACGCTCAACGACGACCTCAGCGACAGTGCCGCCACGTCGGCAGACCATCGCGGCCAACGCGGGTCCGTCGCCACGTCATCGACGGTCACTGTGCATTGGTCGACCCAGGCAGACAAGCAGGGGCCCTCCCCTAGCTCGTACTGGATCTCATCCGCCTCCAGCACCCGGTCGGAGGTCGCGGCCTGGGATTGTGCCTGCCCGTCCGCGGTGATCAGTGACACTCCGGCACCTGCGGCACCGTCCACGGTCTCCAACGCCAGGGCGGCTGTCACCTCAATGGCTCGATTGACGCGGGTCTGGGAGAGCAGGTGTTTCGACAGGCGCAGCACCAACGCAGCAAGCTCGTCGTCCAACGGCACCGCATCGTCGGGAGCCATGTCAGGCTCCGATGGGGTGAAGGCTGAAGGCTGTCACATGGGTGTCGGTACCCGCGAGAGGCCCCTCAAAGCACTTGCGGGTTGAGGATGTCTCGGGGTCTTCGACCTGCCAGCACATCGCAGATGTTCTCCAGCACTCGATGCTTCAGCTCTGCGTACGACTCCTCGCTGTGCCACGCCGCGTGCGGGGTGACGATGACGTTCTCCAGGTGCGCGATCGGATGGTTGGAGTCAAGAGGTTCTACCTCGAGCACGTCGAGACCGGCGCCGGCAAGCCTGCCGTCCTGCAGCGCCCGCGTCACGGCGTCGGTGTCTGCCACCCCGCCGCGGCAGGTGTTGACCAGGATCACGCCCGGCCGGACCCGCCCCAGAACGTCGTCGTCGATCAGGTGTCGGGTCGCCTCGGTCAGTGGTACGTGCAATGAGATGACGTCGCTGGACCCGATCAGCTCTTCGAAACCGACCACCGCGATGCCCTCCTCGGTGGTCGACCCGGTGGACCACTCAGGATCGGTGCCAATCACCGTGAAGCCCAGAGCACGGGCCTTCCGTCCGGTCGCCCGCCCGATACGCCCGAGCCCCACCAGCCCGAAGACCCGAGTGGAGAATCGGTGGATCGGGCGTACCGGTCCCAGCTCGGTCCTGCCGCGACGCAGGTTTCGATCGAGCTGAGGTAGGGCCCTACCCAGGCTCAATGCCATAGCAATGGCGTGGTCGCTGACATCCTCCGTCCCGTAGTCGGGAACGTTGCAGACAGCTACGCCGTGGCTGGTGGCGGCAGCTACGTCCACATTGTCGACGCCGACGCCATAGCGGCCGACAGCTTTCAACCGCGGCAGTGCGGCCAGGACATGGTCGGTGATCGGCGCGTACTGCACCACGAGGGCCTCGGCCTCCCCGGCCGCGGCGATGACGTCTTCTTCGGTCGCACACTGGCCAACACTGAGCCGAAAGCCTCGCTCGGCCGCCACACGCCGCTCGATGTCGACGTCGTCATGATCGCAGTCGGTGATGAAGATGGCCGGCGAGTCAGCCATGGCGAGCCGACCGGTGATCGGGCAAGGGCGTGTCGGCGATCCTCATGAAGCACAGCGTTTCACGACCGACGACCAAGTGGTACGAGGGTACGGGACCGGCCCGCGGCACGTCCTCGGTGCCCGACTGGTTCAGGTCGATCGCCAATGAGCCGGACGTGTCAAAGACCCAGGCAGCTTCGTGGCTGCATCGCCGGTTGCCGCACCCAGTTGGGACTGGGTCAGGAACAGGCTCCCCGTGAGGTCGGCGCCGCTGAGGTCGGCGCCTCGCAGATCGGCACCGGTAAAGTCCGCCCACCTCAGGTCCGCTTTTCTCAGTACAGCACCGACCAGCGACGCCCCACGCAAGCTGGCTCCCCGCAGGTCCTTCCCGCTCAGTCGGGCTCCGATCAGGTTCGCCCCGCGGTAGTTGGCTCGCTCACCTTGCGTCGTCGCTCGGACCAGCTCGCTGGTACGCAGCAGCAGTTCGTTGGTGCGTTGATGGTGCGCTGCCATGTCCAGCTCGCGCAGCTCCGCGGCGCTGCCCCGGGTGAGCCTGGCTGTCTGGTCGAGTGCAGCACCGAGTTCTGGATGAAGCGAGCGGGCAGGCTGCAAGGTCAGCGCCTCGGTCAGGTACCAGAGGAGTTCCTGCAGCTGACGCATGATCGGGAACACCTGGAACATCCGTTGGGCGTGCTGGGAGTTGCCCCGCCAGTCCTGGGCGCCGAACGTTGACTGCGAGACGTGCTGCCCGGCACCGAAGCAGTCATAGACGGTGCAACCTGGAAACCCTTGCTGCCTCAGTTCGCTATGGATGCCGCAACGGAAGTCGGACTGGAGATTGCGACACGGCTCCCCACCTGGTTTGTCGAAGCCGAAGTCGGCTGAGGCGGCGAAGGGCAACGCAACACAGCAAAGGCCGAAACAGTGCTCACAGTCAGCTGTCAAAGATAGCGATACGGCGCCGCCACCGTCAGCGCTCATGACCGAAGAGTCTAAGGTGATTCGGTCACCCGTCGCCAGTCGACTCCAAGCACGGAGTTCCAGCGTGGCAGGACTGCACGACTACCGTGTCATCAGGTGGGCCGGTGACGCTGGGCGAGATCAAAGACATAAACAACAGCAGCCCAATACAGATCAAAATTGGTATCGCCAGAAGGCTCCATGAGCCGGCCTCACCATTCACCGTCGTCCTTCGAGTGTTCTACGTCAACATCCCGAGATGGTGGACTGTACAGATCTACGATAAGCCTCTAAGGTTCACCAAGCCCAGGCTACGGACGCGGCGAGACAGAACTGTGATGAGGCCGCTGTCACCACCGCTCGGCTGCTCCCCTATCAGCCTGTATTGGCCCGACAATGACGGCCAGCGCTGCTCTGCCCACGCCGATCAGGTGCCCGCCGAAAGTGTCGGCGCATCGGTTGAGAATAGGCCCATCCATCACCGGGTGGCCGTTTTGGAATCCTTCGTGTTTTTTCAAGTCCCGTGCCGCCACACGTGCGAACATGTCGCATGACCGCGATGACCATCCGTGTGCTGGACGAGGAGGACTGGCAGGAGTACCGCGCTGTCCGCCTCAGTGCACTTCAAGACTCACCTGACGCATTCGTCCACACCTACGACGAGGAGTCCTCCTACGACGAGGAAGCGTGGCGGGACCGGATGCGGCGCAGCCACCGGCTTGTCGCCACCGCGGGCAACGCGACTCAGGGAACAGTCTCCGTGGGGCCGCTCGCCGACGAACCGAAGGCGGCGGATCTGTTCGGGCTCTGGGTGGCGCCCGAAGCGCGTCACACCGGGGCGGCCTGGCGGCTGGTGGAGGCTGCCGCCAAACTGGCCGCCGACGAGGGTTACACCCAGCTGTACTACTGGGTGAGCACGGAGAACGGGCGCGGCATCGGCTTCGCGACCAACTTCGGTTTCCGCCTCACATCCCGCCGGCGTCCCACTCGCGTGCACAACCCCGAGTACGGCGATCAGGAGATCGCATTCGTCTACTCCCTCGAGGGTGACCCGGCGGCGGTACCCACCGTCTCACGCGGTCGTTAGGTTCGGTGCGACCGCTCGCCTGGACCGGTGGAGCTCAGCTGACAGCGCCGGTGGCGTACCAGCGGGCTAGCTCGTCCAGACCCTCATCGATCCCCACCCGGGGGCTCCAGTGCAGCACCTCGCGCGTATGCCGCTGGTCGAACCAGTGCGCTGTCCCCAGCTGCTGGGCGAGGAATCGAGTGAGGGGTGGGTCGCTGGCCACGGTACCCCGATGAGTCAGCCGCTGCAGCGACCACAAGGTCTCAACGACAGATCCAGCCGTTACGGCTAGCCGGGTCGGCACTCGCCGCTCGGGCGGCGGAACGCCCGCGGCCCGGCAGATCGCACGGAGGAGGTCCCCGATCGGGCGCGGTTCGCCGTTGGACACCACCAGCGCCTGGCCGTGGGCGTTGGAACAGCTGTCCAGGGCCGCCACCAGCGCCTCGACGGCATTGCTGACGTAGGTGGTGTCTACCAGGGCTGCCGCTGAGCCGACCAGCGGAAGTCGCCCCTTGCGGGCCCGCTCCACCACTCGGGCGATCAGCTGGGTGTCGCCCGGTCCCCACACCAGGTGCGGGCGGATCGCGACTACGGCAAGTGCGTCACCGTCGGCGTCCAACGCGATCTGTTCCGCAACCGCCTTACTGCGGGCGTACGGACCGCTCACCCTCCGCGGGTCGGCAGGGTCAGCGCCCGCACCGACCAAAGATGACCCGGCATGGGCAACCGATGGTGATGACACATGCACCAGCCGCCCAGCACCTCCGGCTCGACAGGCCGCCACGACCGCGGCGGTACCTGCGATGTTGGCTGTCTGGTATTCCCGCCACGGCCCGGTGATGTTGACCTTGGCTGCGAGGTGCACGACAGCGTCCTGTCCGGCAACCGCAGTCCGGACCGCGGCGGCGTCCGACACGTCTGCCAGCACCTCCGGCAGGCCCAGCCCGGCCGGGCGGCGCTGCAGCACCGTGACCAGGTCACCGCGCTCTGCCAGCATCGACGCCACGCCGGCGCCCAACATCCCGCTGGCACCGGTCACCAGCACCTTCACGGATGGCCGACCCGACCGCCGGCCAGAACCCGCTCCGCCCAGCGCGCCACCCGGGTCCGGTCGATCTTTGACGCATGTCGGATGTCCACGGGCAGTGCGTCCACGGTCAGCACCGCGGCGACAGCTACCCCGGCGACCGCCCGTACCGTCTCGGTGAGCTGGGGATCAGCCAGTACGGACCTGCGGCGACGGGGCTGCCGCCGGGGCTTCGGCACCGCGTCCGCCGGGACGACGACGACAGCTAACTGCTGGGTGCCGGGTGGGCCGATTCCCACCACGGCCGCGGCCGCTACCCGGTCCAGCTCCTCGACCCGCTGCTCCACGCCTACCGGCGTCACCGGTCCCCCGGCGGTGGTGATCAGATGGGCCAGCCGACCCTCGACCCACAACCGACCCTGACCGTCAAAGTGGCCCACGTCGCCGGTTCGGTGCCACCCCGGTGTGCGGGAGCTTTCCCGCTCCGTGGCCCAGAGCCGGTCGTAACGATCCTTGACGTGCGGACCGGAAACGCAGATCTCGCCGCTCACGTCCGGCTCAGCGGTCAGCTCGCCCTCCGCGCGCCCGGACGCGGTCAACGGGCTCAAAGTCACGGATACGCCGGGCAGTGGTTGCCCGACACAGACGCCGTTGCCTGGTCCGGCGGCTTCGAGCTCGGCGAGCGACACGTCGGCCACCGGCAGGGCTTCAGTCATGCCGTACGGGGTATGCAGCTCGGCCACCGGGAGCACCTCCTGGACGGCACGGAGCAGCTGGAGAGGAACCGGCGCTCCAGCGGACATGACCAGGCGAACGCCGAGCAACGCGTCGCGTTGGATCTCTGTAAGTGCGTGCTGCGTGGCGCAGACGTTCCGCAAAGCCG
Source organism: uncultured Propionibacteriaceae bacterium (assembly GCA_902805915.1). Lineage (GTDB taxonomy): Bacteria > Actinomycetota > Actinomycetes > Propionibacteriales > Propionibacteriaceae > Microlunatus. The sequence continues at coordinate 13,764 of CADCUO010000175.1, forward strand.
CCGGTGAGGCGAAGATGACCGTTGCGTTGATCGCGGCGACTGCGTCGGCGAGCGCCGACGCGGTCAGCGTGCCGGGAGCAGTGACATCCATGTCCGGTACGGCGGCACCGATCCCAAGCGCGGGTCCGTACAGCGCGAAGGGTGCGAAAGCGGCCACCAGCCGGTCATCGGCGGTGACGGCGCACATCGTTCGTACCAGGTCAATCTGGGCCCGCAGCTGGCCAAGTCGGTACGCCACGCCCTTCGCCGGACCGGTGGCGCCGGAGGTGAACAGGACCGCCCCGTCGGAGTCAACCGGCGGCTCCGGCGGCGGCTCGTGATGCCGTCCCAGCTCAAGCAGGTCTGCCAGCGAGTGGGCGCAGCCGAGCAGCTCGCGGACGCGGCCCGGCAGCGTACCCACGAGCACCCGCCGGCCAGGGATCCGCAGCGCCGCAGCGGCCGCTAGACCTTTAGGCACCCCGAACACCAGATCGGGACCGGCGCCGCGCAGGGCACGACCCATCGCCGCGAACCCGAGCCCGGCATCGGCAACAACGATCACTGCGCCGACCCGCCAGCAGGCGTAGACCGCAACGGTGAGATCCACGCCGGGCGGCACCAGCAAGGCAACCCGGTCGCCGGCCCGCACCCCAGCCGCCGCAAGCCCAGCCGCGAGATCGCGGACCCGTTCCTCCAGCTCGGCGAAGGAGATCTCCTGGTTCTCACCGTGCCGGACCTCGGCCACGGCAACCGTCGGGTCACCGGCCCGCTCTGCCAGCTCGGCCCAGGGCAGCGGCCCACCCACATTCCGGGCCGGCTGCGGACTTCCAGCGTCATCGCCGGTAGAGCGTACCGGCGTCAGGCACAGGTCACTCACCCAGCGCCAGGCATGCTCGGCGGTCTCCGGCGCATCCTCGGTGACCAGATGGGACGCATGCCCGTAGCGATGGACGTCGGCGTGCGGCAGTCGGGTCAGCAGGTCGCGGAGGTATCGCTCGGAGAAGACCGGGTCACGGGGGCCCCACAGCAGCAACGCCGGCACGTCGACCAGGGTTGTGACTCCGTCGGCGACTGCTTCCAGCGCTGGGCGGCTGGGATGGTCGGTCTCGAGGGGGATGTCGGCGACGAAGTCTCCGACACTGCGCCGCCGGCTGGCACCAACGTACGGCGACGCCAGCGCACGACGAACCTCGGCAGGCAGTGACGGCCCGGACAGCGCGGCGGCGGCGCGCACGAACGTCGCGGTGGTGACGCATGCAGCGGTACGCAGCGCCGAAATCCGCGCCAGCCGGATCAGTCCCGGAGGTGCTGCCCCCGCCGGTTGGTGGACCGCCGTGTTGGTCAGCACCACTCCGGCGAGCTGGTCACGATGGGCCAGCGCCCAGCCCAGCGAGATAGGGCCACCCCAGTCGTGGGCCACAGTGACCACTGGCCCGCGGACGCTCAGCGCATCCGTCAGGGTAGCCAGGTCGTCGATGCGCTGGCTGAGCCGGCGCGGTACCTCCAGCCGCTCAGACCAGCCCATCCCCAGCTGGTCCACCGCAACAACGCGCCAGCCCGGCGGGACGGCTGCGATAAAGCGTCGCCACAGGTAGGACCACGTCGGGTTGCCGTGGACACACAGCATCGTCCCCACCGTGGGTTCGACGCCGTTGTCGAGAACGTGCCAGGTACGGACGATCCCGTCATGGTCTGTCGCCCGCACCATCCGCGACCAGCGTGGGTCGAGGCCCGGAAGCTGGTCGAGTTGCGGTCGAACGTCGGACGGGATCGCCTCGGTCACCAGGTGATCTCGGCGAATGAGGTGTTCAGCCCGGACCCGATGCCGATAAGGACGACCTGGTCTCCGGTCTGCAACGCATCCACCTGGGTGGCCAGCGTGAAGGGTACGGCCGCCGGTCCCATGTTGCCGTAGGTGGGAAGTGTGAGGGGGAAGCGAGCCTGGTCCACCCCGAGAGCCGCACACAGCGCGCGGATGTGCACCAGCGAGGTCTGGTGCGCAATGAAGCAGTCGGCGTCGATCCAGCTGAAGTCCTGGGTGGCGTCCTCCCAGGTGTCCAGGGCCAGCGCGAGGCCGGCGATGAACAGCTGCTTGGTGTCGGTACGCATCCGGTCCAGGTTTCCGACACACAGGTCGTGATGCTCGGTCCCGGCCCGGCTCACCCCGCCGACGACGCGGTGGCCCTCCGGGTGGCGGTCGGCGCGCCCCAGCACCATGGCAGCAGCGCCGGACCCCAACGTGAGGGTGGCGAACTGCGACCGTACGTCTTCTGCGGTGGCGTCGTCGGCAGCCAGCCGGTCCAGCGTTACCTCCTGGGTGTGCCGTGACCCTTCGGCGTCCACGATGAGCGCGTAGTCCGCCTGGCCGGCGTCGATCATAGTGCCGGCGAGCTGGATGCCGTTGACGAAGCCCAGGCAGGCGTTGGCGAGGTCGAAGTTCATGCAGCTGGTGGGCAGACCGAGCTGGTGGTGGACCGCAACGGCCGACGACGGCTCGAGGTAGGCCCGCGACACCGACGAGTTGATCATCAGTCCGACCTGCGACGGGTCGACACCGGCTTCGGCCAGCGCCTTCGCTCCGGCCATGGCCGCAGCGTCGGTGAAGCTGACATCTGTGGGCCACCACCGGCGCTCCCGTACCCCGGCAAGCTCCTCCAGCATGCCACTGCGCAGGCCGACCCGCTCATAGGTCTGGCTCAGCCGCTGGTCGAACGCGGCCGACGTCACCGCGATCGGCGCCTCCACCGCGCACACCGAGAGGATGGCCGTGTTGCTGTGCCGATAGGTCGCATTACCGCTCATCGGTAGCCCTTTCCAGAAGTGATCCGCCGCACCGAGGTGTCAGCGGAGTGAATATTCGAAGACATGTCGCAGCCACCTAGTTCCCCGGAACTCAAGGCTCCAACCGCGCTACCGGGTAATGGCCTCACCGCCAGGGAGCATAGGCCACCGTCTGCCAGCGACCACGGATACCCGGACACCCTCCCCCATCTTCGGTCGACGCATCGGGTAACACTACTTTGCCGCCAGGACAGTGCGCGCGTTCGATGCCTGCACGCGAAGAGGCTACGACGTCTTCCAGCCGGTCGGGACGGTTGTCCAGCGCCCACCGTACGAGGTCGAGATGGCCTCCGACTCCACCGTGAAGACGTGGTTGACCGATCCCCCACCCACGACCATCTCAACTCGATGCCGATGCAGGCCGGGGCTTTCGGCGATGGCCCCGGCCAGCGGAGTATTCCGCCCAGCATGGAAGGAAGGCCCTACTTCCGCAGGTGTGTCATTGCTGGGTCGTGGTTCCGCGCGGCGGGTCATCGGCTTCAGGCGGTGTTCACGACGATGTCCAGATCATCAGCCCCAAGATCTGGTCGGTGTCTGACGTAGCGCAGCGGGTGGCGGAACCTGCCGCCCTGCAAAGCGGTGTCGGCCGTCACCTCTACGACGACCACAGGCGCCACCTTGGTCAGGACGATCTCCTCCCGGCTGCCGCCGAACCTGCCTGATCCGATCGCGTCCGGCCAGGGATGCTGACCCGCCGGGGGCGTGAGCACGCTGCCCAGTGACTTGGACTGCGCCGGGGACAGTGGAACGCTGCGGCCGACCACGACCAGCTCACCCGCGTCGGTGTAGAGCCCGGCGACCACGGCGTCCGGCCGGTGCATCGGCCCGATCACCGCACCCACGATGAGCTCCCGGGTCTCGCGGTTCTTGATCTTGATCCAGCCCCGCTGACCGGGGAGGTACCTACTCGCCGCGCCCTTGACGACCAGGCCTTCGATTCCGGCCGGACGGTAGTCGTCGAACCAACGCTGTGCCTCGGCGCGGTCCTTCGTATAGGGCGACAGCTGCAGCGGCGGCTGCCAGGCGAGCGCCATATCTTCCAGCAGCTGCCGCCGCGACGTCCATGGATCGCCGCGAACGTCCCCGCCCGCGTGAGAGAGCAGATCAAAGCCGATGTAGGAGGCGGGATGGGTGCGGGCCTGGCTGATGACCGCCGCCGATCTCCCGGCGAGACGGTGCTGCAACAGGTCAAAGCTCAGCCGCCCGTCTGCCCAGATGACAACCTCCCCGTCGACCACCGCATCGGGCGGCATCTGCTCAACGGCAGCGGCCGCAATCTCGGGGAACCGGTCGGTGAGGTCGTTGCCGCTACGCGACCACAGCCGGACGGCGTTCACCGTCCGCACGATCACCATCCGGTAGCCGTCCCACTTGAGCTCATACACACATCCGCCGGGCATCCGGTGTTCGGGCGGAATCCTCTCCTCCAGTGCCGCCAGCTCTACCTCGACGGGGCCGGCTGGCGATGCCGGGGTTGCCATGGAGTCATTCTCCCCCGGATCGCAACCGGCTAAGCCAGCCTCGCGCGGGCGGCTAGTTCCACCGATCCGGTCGCGTGATGAACGGGGGGAAGTACTCAACCCGGGCTGCCGAACTCCGGACCTGCAGGACCGCAAGGCCCTGCGTGAGTACGGTCATGGCGATCCCCGCTGACTCTTGCCGCCGGCAGGACCCTCGCCGCGGTAGCGGCGCCTACGGCCCTCCGCGTCCCTATCGCCGGCTGCTGCGCCATGCCGCGACGGATCGGTTGATGTAGGTCTCGACGCTGGCGGTGACGTTGGTGGAGGGGTCGAGTAGCCATTGCAGCCCGATCCCGTCCAGCACGGCGGTGACCAGCCTGACCTCGATGTCGACCTCGACCGGGGTGAGTGGTGCCACCTCGCCGGTATCGACGGCTTGCTGCAGGTGGGTGGCGAGGGTGGCGAGGTTGTCGATATACCGGCGCTGAATGAAGGCGTGGGCCGTGTGGGTGGGGCTGGATGCCTCGGC
>CADCUO010000176.1 GCA_902805915.1 uncultured Propionibacteriaceae bacterium
CAGACCAGGCTGACTGACAATCACCCCTCGGCGGTGCTGAAGGTGGCCGCCGTGGTCGACGGCGTCGAGCCGGAGCAGCTGTAGTCAGGACGCAGGCCGGTGCACCAGACTACGGCCACCGCGGTCACCACCTGGCCGTCGGCGAGGAGTGGGAGCCCGTCGCGGGCACCGGTGACCGGTGGCAGGCGCTGCACACCGGCTGCCTCGAGCTGCCCGGGTCGGACGCGGCCCAGCGGGTACCCACCCGCCGCCCAGCGCCCGCTCAGCCAGGGCGGCTCCAGGACGGCCGAGCCGCTGCATCATGGGATACGTCCAGAGCCCGAGATGCGGGATGTGCCCGACGTCACGGCCGGCAAGGCAGACCCCACGCTCGGCCGTGGAGTCAGTGGCGAACTCCAGTGCAATCTCCGCGCCGGAGTTCCCGGCACCGACCACCAGCACAGGACCCTCTGGCACCTGGCCGGGTCGGCGATAGTCTCCGGCGTGCAACTGCGTCACGCGACCAGGATCAAGGTCGCGGGAGAGGTCCGGCGTGACTGGGGCGGTGTGGGCGCCAGAGGCCAGCACCAGACTGCGGACCCGCCAGCGGCGCCGGCCTGCGGTCACCTCGAACGCCTCCCCGTCCTGCTGCACGGACTCGACCCGGGTCGCCAAATCAACCGGCAGGCCGAACGTCGCCGCGTATGCCCGCAGGTAGTCGGCCACGGCGTCCTTGCCTGGGCAGTCCTGGGGAGCAGCAGGAAACGCCAAGTCAGGGAGATGGGTGAACCCGGCCGGGGTGAACAACCGCAAAGAGTCCCACCGCTGCCGCCAACTGGTACCAACCGCGTCGGCGGGCCCAAAAGCACGAAGTCCTGGCCACGGCGAGCCAGGTGATATCCGGTAGCGAGTCCTGCCTGGCCGGCACCGATAACGACCGTTCCCGTGACTGTCGCCCGGTGGAACTAATGCCGTCCCTCCCGCTCATCCGACTGTATACATCAGAGTATACAAGTGTACGTTTACACTCAATGTGTGGTTCAACAAGGGGTAGGCGAGCCGGCAAGCCGGCTGCCTCGTGCCGAACGACGCCAACAAATCCTCGCTGCGGCCACCGACGCCTTCGCCCGATCGGGGTTCGCCGCCACTGGTCTAGACGACGTTGCGAAGGCCGCCGGAATCACCCGGGCCATCCTGTACCGACACTTCGAATCCAAGACCGACCTGTACCGGACTGTGCTGAACCGCGCCCGACAGCACCTCAACGACGCCGTCGGAAAGGCGCCCTACTCCGAGCGGATCATCGACGACCTCGTCGCCGCAGCAGCGCAAGACCCCGCCGGCTTCCGACTGCTGTTCCACCAAGCCGCTCGCGAGCCGCAGTTCCGGTCCGACACCGACCACTTCAACAGCCTCATGGTGGCCATGGCGTACCAGCACCTCGCCGCGTCAGTCCCTGACCCCCCCTGGGCGCAGTGGGCAGCTCACATGGCACCCTCCATCACCATCACCGCAATAACCTCCTGGCTTGACGCCGGACAACCTGACCCTGGCCTCGCCGCCGCCGCCATCCGCCACGTACTCCGCAGCGTCACCGAGGCCGCCCGCCACGCCACAAATCAGGTGTGATAAAGCCCGTGCAGCAGTCCTATGGCCCATCGCTCAGCGGATCAGGACGAATGTGGCGAACCCCGCCGCTGGGTGAGGGCCATGACCCAGTAGACCAGTCCTCCCAGGACGAACCAGGGCTCGATGGCTAGCAGGATCGCGGGGGTCTGTGGATCGAACCTGTCCTGCAGCATGCTGACCGCGAGCAGCGTCAGCCCTAGGAGGCCGCGCAGGAGAAGGACCACGGCGGCTGCCACTGCCGCACGGGTCAGCCAGCGGCGCATCCGTGGACCGCCCCAGCTGCTGGTTAGCGCCCAGGCCAGCAGCGCTCCTATGAGGCCCAGAAACCCCGCGGCCAAGTTGTAAGCGGCGAACCATGTCTGCTGCAGTGCAGCGTCGGCGGCGGCGGCCTGGGTTCCCAGACCGGCGCGCCCACCGGAGGCCCAGTAGAAGTGCGGAGCCGCGAAGACCAGCGACCACCCTGCGACCAGGAGGCACCAGACCGGCGCGGAGGACGAGGGGGTCCTGGCCGACGTCACGAGGCCGAACGTACACCGAAGGTAAGTCAGAGCGTGAGTACACGCCCGTCCAGCGTCGCAAGAGGATCGCTAGCGGGATGCCGTCGAGGGACCGTTGTAACGGCAGAACCTCTGCCCCGCTGGATCACTGTTTAACAGTGGCGTTGGTCCGTCAAGGCCGCTACCCGCCGCTGCGCGGTGGACGCCGTCCAGCCTTGACCGACCCGCCACACAGCTCAGGATCGGCAGCGAGCGGGGCCGCCAGGGGAGTTACCAGCTAACATCCAGCGCGGTCTCCCGTTAGACCCGCCCGGGGACTTGTCCCGCTCATCGGGGGCGGATTCTAGGAGTCGACGCAACACCTGAGTGTTTGAAGGCGCTGATCGCGCCTGCGCAGGCAGGCTATCCCAGCACCGGCGCGTGAGCGCTCTCGATAGCGAATCGGAACGCCGGGGTGTCGTAGCCGAGGCCTTTGCGGGGGCGATCGTTGAGTTCGGCGGTGACGGAGGCGACGTGAGCTGTGGAGTGGACGGCCAGGTTGGTTCCCTTCGGAAAGTACTGACGTGCGAGGCCGTTGAAATTCTCGTTAGCACCGCGCTGCCATGGGCTGCAGCGTTCGGCGAAGTAGATCGGGACTCCGCTCGCGGTGGTGAGGTCTTGGTGCTTGGCCATCTCGACGCCTTGGTCCCAGGTGAGGGTTCGTCTCATGTGCGGTGGAAGGTCGGCGAACGCCTCGGACACGGCGGAGTTGACGCTGACCGCGGTGTGATCATGTGGCAGGTTCACGATGATGCCGTACTGCGTGGTCCGTTCCCGCAGCGTCACCATGGCCGAGGCGCAACCCAGACCCAAGATCAGATCGCCTTCCCAATGGCCGGCTTCGAGCTTGGACTCGGCGGAGGCGGGACGCTTGTCGATCATCGTCTTGTTGGTCACCGTTGCACCGTGACCGGTCCGGGTCAGCCACCGTGACTTCCGGATCCGTCGCCCGGTCCGCAACTTGTGGCAGTACTTCTTGTGCAGGCTGGTGTTGTCGCGCAGCAGCAGCTCCCGGTAGATCGTCTCCGGACACAGACGCATCGACAGGTCGTCCGGGTGGGTCTTCTTCATCCAGCCGCAGATCTCATCGGGCGACCAGCAACGGTTGAGCTTGCGCTGCACCAGCCGGCGCAAAGAAGGGTTGGCGGCGAGCTTGGTCGCACGAGGACGAGCTCGGTGCAGGCGTGCGTCGTGGTCAGCGGTTCGCGGCAGGTAACGCCCGTCCTGGTTGCGGTGCCGGTCGAGCTCTCGCTTGATCGTGGAGGGATGCCGGCCGAGCTCGTCGGCGATACGACGCATCGAGAAGCCCATCCGGAGCAGGTCGGCGATCTGCAGTCGCTCCCGCAAGTTGAGATATCGGCCAGCCGACACCGACGGCCGCGCCGGCGGCCGGGTCTGATGCTGTTGAGCTCGTCGGATGTTGGTCCCGGTGCGTCGGTGCATGCCCAGGAGTCTGCTGGCGCCCGCGTTCGTTTCGCCGGACCTCATCAGCTGCCAGTACGCGTCGTCTCTGGCGGCCCGTCGTCGCTGTGGCTGGGACAGCATCAGCCCTGCGGCCTGGTCGGCGAAGCGCCGTGAGGAGCGCAACGCGTCGCGTCTCGTGGCCAGCGCTGCGCGCCGCTCAGCCAGCAGCCGGTCCCGACCACGCTGCTCGGCCTGGGTAGTCGCCCAATCAGTGAGCCGGAGAAGCCGCTGAACATTCCGCCGCGACATCCCGGTCGCGCGCAGCTCGTCGAACCGTCGCTCGAGCCAGCGGTAAGCCGTCGACCTGCTAACTCCGGCCGCGCCAGCCGCCGCAGTGAGGTCGAGGCCCGACTCGTACGCACTCCAGAACACCGTCTCCACGGTGACGTCAACGCGGAGATGATGCCGCTCGCTGTTGTCGACCTCGGCTTCCCAAACCGATACCCGCACCGAGGAGAAACCCAGCGAAGCCTCGGCCGCGGCCGCTGTCACACCGTTGCGGCGGTGCCTGAGGTAGCACTCGCGCAGCCAGCGATAGCCGACCTCCTTGTCCACGCCAGCCTCGCGGGCGGATCTCTTGAGACCACGCCCCTCCTTGATCGAAGAGAGAAACCGAACGCCCGCGGCAGACGTCGAAGCACGAACCATGCGAACCACCTCCAGAAGGAGGCGTTGCTTCGATCGATAGAACCTCGTGGGGGCCAACCGGGGCATCACTTGAGTCGCTGTCGCTGGTCCTGGTGAGGCCGGTGGCGAGCAGGTAGTTGGGGGAGCGGTCGAGGTTGTGGCGGCTGCGGTCGTACCGGCGGATGGTGCGCGGGTCGGCGTGGCCGAGGGCGTCTTGGCGTCCTTCAGAGCGGCGCCCGGCCGGAGTGACTCGGTGGCCTAGGAGTGCCTCAGGCTGTGCGGTGTCACGCCGGCCGGCGACCCGGCTTGGCGGCAGATCCGGCCGAGCTGGCGTAGGGCCAGCCGGTAGCCGTACGCGCCCTCGCCGGCGCGGCCGAGGAAGCTCCTTCCG
>CADCUO010000177.1 GCA_902805915.1 uncultured Propionibacteriaceae bacterium
CCAGGCGCGTCGTAGCCGTCAAGCAGATCGTAGGACAGGTGCATACCGCGGATGCCGTAGTCCACCGCCCGGACCCCCTCCGGCAACGGATGCTGGTCAGGGTGCAACAGCTGCCGGACGACCTCGGGGCCGAACCCGTCTTCGCTGAGGAAGATGTTGCCTATGCCGGCGATCAATATTCTGGGCGTCAGGACTGGTCCTCTCCTCGCGACTCCCCTGGGACGTGGGCGGGGCCGGTCATGTCGATATGGGTGTCGGTGGTCGGCGACTCTTCTGCGGGTCGTTCGTCGGCGGGCGAGGCCACCCGACCACGCTCGGTCTCCTCGGGCGCCGCCGCTTTCATCTGCTCGTCCTCAACCGGACCGGTGGCACCGCCGACCTTGGCGCCGTCCTTGACCGAACCTTCCTGGTCGATGTCGGCACTCTCCCGGCGCCCCTCGTACGGCGGCAACGTCTTGCCCGCCATATCCGGATCCTCGTTCACGTTGAACCCACTGGTCATCTTCCGTCTCCTTTCGGTGCGAGTTTCTCGACTGCGGCTTAGCCCCCTCCGTCACCGGTCGGTAGATACGGCGACTCTGAGTCCTGGGTGTCTTGCGAGTGGACCGAGCTGTCGTCACGGGTCTCCGACGTGCCCACGGGTCGGGCGGCCGGTCCGCCAGCCGGTTCGTCGGAACCTGTGTCGCGCGAACCCATGGCGCCGCGCTCATCCTGCGACTCCTCCTCGAGATGTTCGCCAGGCGTGTCATTCATCAGAACTGACCTCCTTTCAGGTGTTGCTGCTCACATGGAGCGGATCTTGAGGTATCTCTTGATGTCGGGGATCGACAGGACCCCAACGGTGACTGCTACGGCGGCTGCCACCGCAGTCGCTGCCACCGTGGCCATTCCCAGCACTCTCATGGTTGGCTCTCCTCTCTGTGGTTGGCGTTGATCCGTGCGGAGTCAAGCGGCAGTGGCTCGAGCTCGTCGGGTGCGAAGTAGAAGTAGCGCCCGTACCATTCGTGCAGGTCGGCCGCCGGGTCGTCGATAAGGACCAGCGCCACGTGCACGTCGCCGTCCACGTCGCAGAGTACGGCCGTCACCCGAGCCACCTGGTCGAGGAAGAACAGGTCCTGGGCGTCGGCCCGACGGCTGGGATGAACCCTGACCAGGCTGCCTTTGGAGACGCTCACCCCGTTGATCATCACCGCATCGACCTCCGGCCGCACGGCCTCGTCAGCCGCTGGGTCCCACCACGGCACGTCGCCGGTATCGAAGGGGGGCGGGTCGATCTCGCGCAGGTCGGTCCGGCCCGACAACTCCGGTTCCACGACACCCCACAGCTCCTCGGCGTGCGGGTTGCGGAGGACCCCGTGCAGTTGCTGCAGCGCCGCGGGCGACATCGCGTCGCAGCGGTCGATGATCTCGCGGGACCGAGGGTCAGTGGCGCGGGCCTCGGCCTTCTCGACCTCGGTCATGGTCATCACCCGCAGCGTGAGGATTTCGTCGATCTCGGTGGCGTCGAACAGCGCACCGGCACTCTGGGCGGCGACCTCGGGGTAGTCATACAAGATGATGGGGGAGCCGAGCACCAGGTCGGTGTCGCCAGGTTGCCCGGTCAGCACGGGCCAGCAGCGGTGCTGCGCGCACTCGGCTGCCGCCTCTCGCGCCTCCTCTGGCGGTTCCAGCAGCGAGACAAACGCCGTCCCGTGCGCCTCCACCAATACATGGGCGCCGATGAACGACCTGCGGATCGCCTCGTCGGGGTTACTGATGGACTCGGTACAGACGTTGTCCACCCCAAGCGTCAGTTGGCTGTAGCCGTAGCTGGCTGCTGCGGTCGCGGTGAAGCGGGCGGTCAGGGCCCAGCGACGGCGTACGACGCTGCCGATGGTCTGACCGTCCGCATCGGTGACCGGCTCGGCTTCCTCACCTGCCGGCACGTCGACTGGCACGCTGTAGGCGGCCCTCAGCTGTGCCCAGGACACGGACAGGTTCACCTCGCGCTCGACAGCCTCGTCCCAGCTCAGCCAGGTCGCGCCCGAGACATCGAGCTCCTCGATCGGCTGCCCCTGCACGTCGTACAGCTGCCGTCGCTGCAGCTGGAGGAACCGGAGATGAACGGTGAGCGAGGGCCCCTCGACGGGGGCTGGGCACGTCACGGGTGCGGGCTCAGGGCGCAGCAGGCACTGCATCGACATGGACGACTCTTCGCCGCGACCGGCCGCTGCAGCGCCGGGCGGGCCGAGCACCCCAAACTGCCAGCGAGCCTGATTCTTGCTCGAACTGGCGCGGTACGGGTAGAGCAGGTAGCCCTCGTAGAGCACCGCGTCGGCCACCGTACGGGCCAGGTCGAGGTTCACGGGACCACCTCGTCCGCGCGTGCGAGGAGCCGGGTCAGGGTCTCCTCCCAGGTGGTCAGGCCGAAGTGCGCCCGATAGTTGGCCAGGGTTGCGAGCACATCGCGATCCACCCTGAGCCAACCCGAGTTCGGGTAGTAGAAGTCCATCATCTGCTGCCAGACGCTGATCGGCATGGAATAGCTGGTGTCGCAGTCCCAGGGGACCTGCTCCACCCCGAAACCGGCCAGCCCTTTGGTGAAGATGGTGCCGGAGAACAGAAACGACAGGGCCACCGAGCCCTCGCCAATCGCGTGCAGGTAGCGCGAGCCGACCACGTCGAAGTCGTACGTGCACGGCAGCGGCAGATCTACCTCGCATGCGCCGACGAACCCCTGCACCGTGGTGCTGCACTGCATCCACATGAACGGCCGCAGGGTGTCCGCCCAACGCTCGCGGTCTCCGAACAGCGCTCGCAGGCTCGCTTCGTCACTCTTGGTGTAACCGCGCCGCTGCGGCTCGATCCGGACCTGACAGCGCAGCGCCATCGCGTGCACCACCTCACCAGTGCTCTCCTCGATCCGCACCCGTGCGGTCAGCTGGGGGGTTGCGGCGTACGGCTCGGCGAACACATTGAGCACCGAGAACGTGTACTGGCTCATGGCTGGCCTGCGGCGGCGTCTGCTGCCATCGGTGGCGCCGGCTTGCTGCGCGCCTCGACGTCGGCGAAGAACTGGTCCAGCGCGGCCCTCGCTTCCTGGCCACCGTCGAACCCGCGCCAGGTCTTCCGCATGGTGCCGACCAGCTGGTAACAGGCGTCGATCGGCACCAGATAGCAGCTGAACTCGCCGCGGCTTCGGTCGGCGACGTTGATCAGCAGCGCCTCCACGTCGGCCAGCAGCAGGCTGAGCTGCGGGTTGGCGGCCACGATCCGGTCCCATGAGTCCAGCGACAGCTCCGACTCCGTGGCGCCGGCAGGACTCGGGTAGAAGGCGATGATCCGCTCCTGGACGGAGTTACGGAATAGGAACGCCAGTCCGACCGGTATTTGAAGGTCGTCCCAGTCGGCAGGTGCGAAGGCGAAGGCCGGAAAGGACAGGTAGCGGTCAGGTACCGCACGATAGTTGAGCGCGGCTGACTGATCGGTGAAGAGTAGGTAGCAGCCACGGCAGGTGCACATCAGACTGCGGCTCTTGAGATCCACCACGTGCTGGTGTTCATCAGCGATGGGCTCCGCACACATCTCGCAACGTTCACCGACCACGACGTTCGGTCTGCTGCGGTTGATCCGGCGCAGCGTAGCCAGCGGCGAGCCGTTGAGCAGTCCATTCCGATCGGTGGAGCTCATGCGGCCGCCGTTGTGGGCAGCGCCACCAAGACCGTGGTCCCGTTGGCGAGGAGCGGCAGCGGTTCAAGGTGCAGCCCAGCCACCTCCAGGCATGCACCCGCTAGTCGTACGTCGTAGTGCGCCGCGCAGCTGGGGCATTTCAACAGCGCATCGCCGACCGCACCGCCAAGCCGGCGCGCCAGCACGGCACCGGCCAGACTGGACTCGCAGCTGCTGCAGCGGTCCCGGAAGGCGAACAGGTCGGAATTCACCCGGCAGAGGAGGAGCGGAACCTCACCGACCACGGTGGTTGCCACGCCGCCCGGGGCCAGCTCGGCAAACTCTGCAACGGAATGCCAGGTGCCACCGTTCTCCAGCTCTGGTGACAGCTCGTGTAGCCGCGACCGCAGCGTCTCCACCGGGATCACCGGCCCGTGCTGGCCCGCCGCGGTGGCTCCGGTGTCGACCTCGATCACGGTGATCTCCGGCGCAGCCGCCTCGATCGCGCCCTCGACGGCCAGCTTGAGCGTGACCGACGAGGAGGGGCAGCCGTCGCAGCTGCCAAGCAACCGCAGCCGCACCGTGCCGTCCTCGGTCACCCCGAGCAGTTCCACATCCCCGCCGTGGGTGCCGAGATAGGGGCGGACGCTGTCCAGGGCCTGCTCAACCCGGGTCTGTACGTCGTAGGGATGGAGCCCGTGGACCAGTAGCAGGCTGCCGACCAACTCATCGCGGGCCAGTGCCGCCAGCAGACCCGCATCCAGGTGCTGCGTCTCGTGCAGGATGTTCATCATCCGCTCGAGCCCGGCACCGTAGAGGTCGGTGACCAGCCGAACCAGCTCCTCGGACCGCTCCCGCGCCGCCGGGCCGCCGGAGGCGCTCGCGTTGAGCAGCACGTCGATGCGCTCCCCGGCGGCCCGCAGATCCGGCCTGGCGGGCTCAGGGCGCGTATCTAAGGACTCAGGGCGCGCGGACACTACTCCACGCCAGCTGACTGGGTGGGGGAGTGCAGCCTCTCAAGCGTCTTCCCCCTGCCGAGGTACATGTGGACGCCGCACGGCAGGCAGGGGTCGAAACTACGGACGGTCCGCATGATGTCGATCCCCTTGAAGTGCTCGCGGTCGTTCTCCTCGAAGATCGGCGAGCTCTGCACCGCGTCCTCGTACGGTCCAGGTGTCCCGTAGGAGTCCCTCGGGCTGGCGTTCCAGGGGGTCGGCGGGTACGGGTGGTAGTTGGCGATCTTGCCATCTCGGATCACCATGTGGTGGCTCAACACGCCGCGTACCGCCTCGGTGAACCCGCAGCCGATCCCCTCGTCGGGCACGCTGAACTTCTCCCAGGTCTTGGTGTGACCGGCTCGAATCTCGACCA
>CADCUO010000178.1 GCA_902805915.1 uncultured Propionibacteriaceae bacterium
CAGCGCCACCGCCGCAGCGGCCGGGAGAAGACCAGGGACAGCCTTCCGGCCACTTCATCGACCGCGCAGGCGTTGAGTCGACTGACGCAGAACAGCCCTAGCGGGATCCCCAGCAGGCTGTCCACACTGCCGACGTATCCCTGCACCGTGCCGAGCCCCTCGAACCCGGACTGGGCGGCGAGGTCGCCGAAACGGGGGTTGGAATTGATGAAGTCGCTGACTGACTGAGCCAACAGACCAATCAGCAGGAAGTACGCCACCAGACCGGCCCCCCAGGCGACGAACCCGGGCAACGTCTGGCGGACGACGAACCGGGACAGCGACCGCACCAGCCGGCGGCTGCGCCGCCGAGTGCCCGGCGTCCGGATGACGCCTGCGCCGAGGTCCCGCCAGCCGGCGGCGAGCATCGCGGCGATGACGGTCGCGGCCGTCGCGGCGGCAAGGACCAGCAGCGGGACCACGCGGTTGGCGCCGTACGGCTCCGCCTCGGCCAGCAGACCGATCGGAGTTAGCCAGCGGACCCAGCTGAGGCCATCGGAGGCGTCACCGATCATCCTCAGAAACAGCGCCGCACCGAGGACCGCAGCGGCCAGCGCGACCGCATGGCGTCGCTGTTCAAATACCTGTGCCGCCAGTACGCCAACGGCTGCGAAGAAGCTGCCGATCAGCGTCAACGCGCCGGCGTAGACCAACGCACCGCCGGCGCCGGTGTCGGCGACCACCAAGGTGGACCCGAGGACCACCCCGACGCAAAGCTGCGCGCCGAGCAGGACCAGCAGATGGTCAGCGACCACCCTGGGCAGCCGGACCGGTCCGCTGAGGAGGAATGACCAGCGCCCGGCCTCCTCTTCCCCTCGGGTGATGCGGGTGGCCACGAGGAAGGCCCAGCAGGCGATGGCCACCGCGGCGAACGTGCCGGTGCGCCAGACCAGGAACCCACCCGGGATCTCCAGCGCCGTCGGCACCCCGAACAGCACCCGGATCGCTGGATTGGTGGCCAAGATCGACAAGGAAGCTATCTCGGTGTCGCCGCTGAACGTCTGGCGGTACTGGCTCACCACCAGCAGGGCCATCCCGGCCATCACCACTGTCATGATCATGGTGCCACGCCGGATCAGCCGCGCCGCCAGTCGCATCCGTGTCAACGCCAGGCGCCGCGGTTCCTCTGGCCGGGCCACCACCGCTGGACGCTGTGCCGCGCCTACGCCGGTCACGAGACCGTAGAACCGTAGTACTCGAGGAAGATCTCCTCCAGCGACGGTTCGCGGACGTCGAGACTGGCGACGTCTGCAGCCCCCAGCAGCCGCAGTGCCGGCCCGGGTGGCCCATTGAGAGTCAGCAACAGGTGTGCTGGCCCGACCGCCCGTACGCTGCTCACCCCGCTGACGCCCTCGAACATCGACGCAGTCGGCGGGTCGGAGTGCGCACTGAAGGTAACGTCGACCTCGGTACGCCGCAGCCGGCGCAGCGCCTCCAGGCCCGCCACCTCCACCAGCCGGCCGGCGCGCAGGATGCCGACCCGGTCGCACACGGCCTCCACCTCGGCCAGCTGGTGGGAGCTCAAAAAGATGGTCTGTCCCCGCTCGACTCCCTCGGCGACGCACCGACGGAACTGCTGCTCCATCAAGGGATCCAGCCCGCTCGTCGGCTCGTCCAAGATCAACAACGGGGCTCGGGTGGCGAACGCGGCGATCAGCGCCACCTTCTGCCGGTTGCCGGTGGAGTAGGTACGGCTCCGCTTGTCCAGGTCCAGCTCGAACCGCTCCACCAGCTCAGCCCGGTAGGACAGATCCGGCGGAGGACCAAGACGACCCAGTAACTCCATGGTCTCGGCCCCAGTCAGCATCGGCCACAGCGCCACGTCGGCGGGTACGTAGGCCAGCTGCGCGTGGGCCGCGGCCGCATTGTCGGCTGCCTCACCGAAGATCCAGGCCTCGCCGGACGTCGGGCGGATCAGCCCCAGCAGGAGCCGGATGGTCGTCGACTTGCCAGCGCCGTTGGGTCCAAGGAAACCGAACACCTCGCCGGCAGTGACCTCAAGATCCAGCTCGTCCAACGCCAGCAGATCCCCGAAGGACTTGCTCAGCTTGGCGGTCTGGATGGGGTGGGCGTGGTGAGTACCGATCATGGTCGTTCCCATTTCTCGCGAAGATGCCGTCGCCGACCAGACTTCCCGGCACTCCGTCTCCCACCCTAGCCTTGCGGCCGCTCCCACGCATTCACGATTCGCCGAGTCGCAGGCGTGAAGTCAGGGGGTGTGAGGTCGCAGGCGTGAAGTCAGGGGGTGTGAGGTCGCAGGCGTGAAGTCAGCGGGGCGTGAGGTCGCAGGCGTGAAGTCAGCGGGGCGTGAGGTCGCAGGCGTGAAGTCAGGGGGTGAGCTCGCAGGCGTGAGGTCAGAGGACATGAAGTCACGGGGCGTGAGGTAAGGGCCGCGGTAGCCGGTTCAGCACGACGAGAGCGTCCCGGTGCACGACAGTACGGTCGTAGCCCCTGCCGAACTCGGCGCTCAGCTCCCGGGTCGTTCGACCGAGCAACCCAGGCAGCTCCTCGGAGTCGTAGCTGGCCAGCCCCCGTGCCACCACCACACCGTCCGGGCTCACCAGGTTGACTGGCTCGCCGGCGCTGAAGGTCCCTTCGACCGCGGTGATACCAGCCGGCAGCAATGACGCCTTCCGCTCCACCACGGCGCGTACCGCACCGGCATCCAGCACCAGCTCACCCCGGGCGTCGCTGACGTGTTCCAGCCAGAGCAGCCGGGTCGGCCGCCGCTTCCCGGTCGGGTGAAACAAGGTGCCGACGGACTCACCCCGCAAAGCTCTATCCGCGGAGTCGGCCAGCGTCAGCACCACCGGGATCCCTGCTGAGGTTGCGATCCGGGCAGCCTCGATCTTGGTCAGCATGCCACCGGTACCGACCGCCGATCCTCGAGACGTTGCGTCGATCTCCGCCAGATCGTGCTCGCCGTGAACGTCGCTGACCCGCTGCGCCCCCGGCTTGTGCGGGTTGGAGGTGTAGAGGGAGTCGATGTCGCTCAGCAGTACCAGGGCGTCGGCGTGCACCAGGTGCGCTACCAAGGCAGCCAGCCGGTCGTTGTCACCGAACCGGATCTCATGGGTGGCGACGGTGTCGTTCTCGTTGACCACAGGTACCACCCCCAGCTCGAGCAGCCGCCCGAACGTACGGTACGCATTGCGATAGTTGCCCCGCCGGGTCACGTCGTCAACGGTGAGCAGCACCTGTCCGACGCCAAGACCATGGCCCGCGAACAGCTTGGTGTACTGACCCATCAGCAGCCCCTGACCGACCGACGCCGCCGCCTGCTGGGTGGCCAGGTCGCGGGGGCGTGTTCGCAGCGCCAAGGGCGCCAATCCGGCCGCGATGGCACCGGAGGACACCAGCACCACTTCCCGGCCGGCGAGCCGCACGGCCGCCAAGGCGTCAACCAGCCGCCGGATCCGCTCCGGGTCGATGCCACCGGAGGGGGTGGTCAGCGACGACGATCCGACCTTGACTACGACGCGCTGAGCGGTGGCAACCTGTGTCCGGTGCCCGTCATCCATTCCGACCGGTCACTTCCTCCGCATCCTGGTCGGCAGACTGAGCCAGGAGCGCTGCCTGGTCGAACGCGTCATTCTCGTGATAGGCGCGGTCCTTCGCGCGGCGACGCTGCACAGCGGGCCGCTCCTCCTCGAACCGTTGGTCCTCCCCACGGCGGCTGAGGATCTCTGCGCCGACCTCCAGCTGCGGCGCAAAGTCGAACACCACGGCATCCTCGCCACCGACTGCCACGGCATCGCCTGCACGGGCGCCGAGATCGAGCAGATTGAGCTCGATCCCGATACGGTTGAGCCGGTCAGCGAGATACCCCACCGCCTCGGCGTTGTTGAAGTCGGTCTGCCGTACCCAGCGCTCCGGCTTGTCGCCCCGGACGCGCCAGACATCACCTTCCCGCTCGATGGTGAACTCGTCCTTGCCCGCGACCGGTCGTGGCCGGAGCACCACGCGTACCGGAGCTGGCGGCGGCATGCTGGCCCGGCGGGCGGCGACGATCTCAGCCATCGCAAACGTCAGCGCCTGGAGGCCCTCATGGCTCTTGGTGGACACCTGGAACACCCGGAGCCCTCTGGCTGCCACGTCGGCGGCGACCAGGTCGGCCAGGTCGCGGGCGTCGGGGATGTCGATCTTGTTCAGTACCACCAGCCGCGGGCGGTCCTCCAGACCACCGTGGGCCGCCAGCTCGGCCTCGATCACGTCGAGGTCGGTGAGCGGGTCGCGCCCCGGTTCGAAGGTGGCGCAGTCGATCACATGAACCAGTGCGGCGCAGCGCTCGATGTGGCGAAGGAAGTCATGCCCCAGACCACGGCCCTCACTGGCGCCCTCGATCAGCCCCGGCACATCGGCCACGGTGTAGGTCACGTTCCCTGCCACCACAACACCCAGATTCGGTACCAGCGTGGTGAACGGATAGTCGGCGATCTTCGGGCGGGCGCGCGAGATGGCGGCGACCAGGGAGGACTTGCCGGCACTGGGGAAGCCGACCAGGCCGACATCGGCGACGACCTTGAGCTCGAGGGTGACGGTCCGTTCCTCGCCCTCCTCGCCAAGGAGTGCAAAGCCGGGAGCCTTCCGAGCGGCCGACGCCAGCGCAGCATTGCCAAGCCCGCCCCGACCCCCTTGCGCCACGACGACCTCGGTGCCCTCTCCGGTCAGGTCTGCCAACCGCTCACCGGTCTCTGCGTCAGTGACCACTGTGCCGTCCGGTACGGGGAGGACGACATCTTCGCCGTTGGCGCCGTTGGAGTGGTCGCCCTTTCCCGGGACGCCGTTGCTGGCACGTCGATGTGACTGCCGGTGATAGTCGACCAGCGTGGTCAGACTGCTGTCGACCCGCAGGATCACTGAACCACCGTCACCGCCGTTGCCCCCGTCGGGACCGCCGAGCGGCTTGAACTTCTCCCGGTGCACCGATGCGACGCCGTGACCACCGTTGCCACCGTAGACATGGAGGGTTACCCGATCGACGAAGCTTGGAATCGCCATGAGTTTCCTCCTCTTATCTATCCGTGGCGTGCTTGTGGCTGGCTGGAAAACAGAAAAGGGTGGCCCCTACATGCTCGGGCCACCCTTCACGTGAGATCGTGCGAGGGATCACTCAGCCGAGACGACAGCCTCAACTGGGGTGATGTTCACGACGCGGCGACCGCGGCGGGTACCGAAGAGTACGTGCCCCTCGACCAGCGCGAACAGCGTGTCATCGCCACCGCGGCCCACACCGTTGCCTGGGTGAAAATGGGTGCCACGCTGGCGGACGATGATCTCGCCGGCGTTGACAAGCTGGCCGCCGAAGCGCTTGACGCCGAGACGCTGTGCGTTGGAGTCCCGACCGTTTCGCGTCGAAGACGCGCCCTTTTTGTGTGCCATCTGTCTGCCCTCAGCTCTCGATACCGGTGACCTTGACCTGGGTGTACCGCTGACGGTGACCCTGGCGCTTCCGGTATCCGGTCTTGTTCTTGTACTTGAGTATGTGGATCTTGGGGCCCTTGCTCGCGCCGAGCACCTCAGCTATGACGCTGACCGACTCGAGCCCGGACTTGTCGGAGGTCACGGAGGTGCCGTCCACCAACATCAGGGGCTGAAGGTTGACCCGCGCGCCGACAGCAGGGTCATCGACTTTGTCAACCTCGATGACATCGCCGACGGCGACCTTGTGCTGGCGGCCGCCACTACGCACAATCGCGTACACGCCTGACCTACTCTCTTAGAAGTCTTCTGGGGTTGGCGCGTCACCTGAGACCCGAAACCGGGGAACTGACACACCGAGGGTGCGCGCCGTGGCGGGCACCGAGGGTCAAGATTACGCGGCACCATCTGTACGGTCAAACCGACCGAAGCTGCTGAGCGCGACAGAGAGCCTAGCGGGCGACTCCCCCGAATGCCCGTCCTGCCCAGCTCAGCAGCGCCGTCCCATTACGCTGAGCCCCGTGCTTCCCAGGATCACGGCGACCGCCTATCTGACACCGCTGCGCGAGGGCGGTTCGCTGCCCGGCCTGGTGGAGGCAGATGACGACGGCACCTACGTGGTCAAGTTCACCGGCGCTGGTCAGGGACCGAAAGCTCTGGTAGCGGAGATCGTCGTCGGCGAGCTGGCCCGAGCCCTCGGCATCCGTACCCCGGAGCTGGCGTTGATCGAGGTGAACCCGGAGATCGGTCGTCGCGAGCCGGACGAGGAGGTGCAGGAGCTGGTCACCAAGAGCGCCGGTACGAACCTCGGGGTGGACTTTCTGCCGGGGTCGGTCGGCTACGAGCGCACCTTCACCATCGCAGCCGACGACGCGGCCAGGATCGTCTGGCTGGACGCGTTGGTGGCCAACGTGGACCGGAGCGTCCGCAACACCAACCTGCTGATCTGGCATCGGCAGCTGTGGGCGATCGACCATGGCGCCTGCCTTCGGTTCCACCATTCCTGGGGCAGCATGGCGGCCTTCGCCGACGCCCCGTACAACTACTCCGACCACGTGCTGGCGCTCCTCGGCAACCCGCGAGCCGTCCACGACCAGCTGCGTCCACTGGTCGGCCGAGACCTACTGGGGCGAGTGCTCGATCTGGTACCCGACGAGTGGCTGTCCCCCGACCCCACCAGACCCGACCCCAAGGCGCCGGGTACCGCGGGCGCCGCCCGGCTGGCGTACGCGGAGTACCTCACAGCCCGGCTGGACGCCGCCGACAGGTGGCTGCCATGAGCGAGCTCAGGCACGCATTCCAGTACGCGGTGCTCCGGGCGGTACCGAGGGTGGAGCGGGGCGAGTTCGTGAACATCGGCGTCATCCTCTACTGCCAGGCCGCAGACTTCCTGGCCGCGACCGTCAGCGTTGAAGACGCCCGGCTCAAGGTGCTGGCTCCTGATGTGGATGTCGATGCCGTCCGGAGCTCCGCCGAGGCGGTCGTGCTGGCGTGTCGGTCCGAGGTTGGGACGGCGCGGGAGAACACCGGACTGGCGACCCGGTTCGGCATCCTCACCGCTCCCCGCAGCACGGTGGTGCAGCCCTCCCCCGTCCACGCCGGCATCACCGCCGACCCACAACGGACGCTGGATAGTCTGCTCGCCAGGCTGGTTAGCCCCCGCCCATGACCATCCGTAGTGCGACCAGGCCCCGAGCGAGGTCGGGTCAAGTGTGATCCTCGGCCGCAGCGAGCAGCTCACTGCGATGCGCCAACGTGGTGCGCCTGCGACCGTGACTCTCCCCCAGCTCGATCTCGGCGGCGTCGATGCGATGCCAGGCCGGCATCCCCAGCGGGTGGATGCCCCGGTCCGCCAGCAGCTCGTCAAGCTCGTCGATGGAATGCTTGCCGGCTATGGCGCCGTCGTGGATATCGGTGAGCAGAGAGGTGACCGTCTCGACGGCATCGGACTTGTTGGTGCCGATGACACCGGTGGGGCCGCGCTTGATCCAGCCGGTCACGTACTCGTCGGTGGAGAACTCGCCGTCCCGGATGACGCGACCCTCCGAGTGCGGGACGCGGCCGGTGTTCGGGTCGAACGGGACGCCGGGCAGCTGCACGCCCTTGTATCCGACTGATCGCACCACCAGCTGCGCGGGGATGAGCCCGGTCTCCCCGGTCCCCTCGACGTAGCCGTCGGCGTTGATCCTGGTTCTTTCGGTCTGCACGGCCTCAACCTGGTCAACGCCGAGAATGGCGTTCGGCTTGGTCCAGAAGTGTAAGTGGATGCGTCTGGCGGCGTTGGTCCGCGGGGCTTTCGCCCAGTCGGCCATCACCGCCACGTTCCGGGCTGCCACCTTGTCCATCTCGATCACTGCTCGGCTCGACTGGTCGAACTCCAGATCAGCCGGGTCGACGATCACATCCACGTCCGGCAACTGACCGAGCTCGCGCAGCTCCTTGGTGGTGAAGGTGGTGTACGCAGGTCCGCGCCGTCCCAGGATGTGTACGTCGGTCACCATCTTGTCCGCCAGGGAGTCCAGCACGTCGTCGGCCATGTCTGTGTCGTCCAGCTCCGCCACTGACTTGATCAACACCCGGGCTACGTCCAGTGCGACGTTGCCGACGCCGACCACCACTGCCGACTGGGTGGTGGCGATCAGCCGGGCGGCCCGTTCAGCCTTGCTGGCCGGTACGGCACCGCGGGGCGCCATCCTGTCGATGTCAGGGTGCACGTCGGGATGGCCGCAGTACCAGGCCACGAACTCGGGAGCGGCAATGCTGCCGAACAGGTCCTCGCCCTCGATGCCGAGGCGACGGTCGCTGCCGGCCCCGTACGCGTAGATGACAGCGTCGACCACGCCGCGAAGCTCCTCGATGGTGACGTCAGACCCGATGTTCACGTCGCCGTAGAAACGAACTCCCGACTTCTCCAACGTCCGCTCCAGGGTGTTCCGGATGGAACGGATGGAGTGGTGGTCCGGCGCGACGCCATAGCGGACCAGGCCGAACGGCACCGGCAGTCGGTCGAGTACGGCTACGGCCACCGGTACGTCGCTCTGCTGGCTCAGTGCTTCCGCGGCATAGATGCCGGACGGGCCTGCACCGATGATGGCGACCACGAAGGGACTCTCGCCTACACTCACCGCCCCAGTATGTCCGACGCGCCAGAAAGGACCCGCCGTCGACCCCGACACGCCGGTCGAGCCGGCCCGAGAGGACCGGCTCGCCGACGATCAGCTCAGTGGTACGCCCTCGGGATGGTCTTGGCGGTCCGAGGGCTGCTCGCTTGGTGGCTGGTCCACGGCTGAGGGCGCCTCCGGCGACGGTTGGTCGCTGGCTGAGCCTCCCCTACTCCTGCGGCCGCGACGGCTGCGGGAACTGCGCTCGCTTCCGGAGGTCTCGGCGCCGGCCTCATGTGCAGCGGTGTCTGCAATGTCGGCCGCGACCGGCTTACGGCCGCCGCGTTTACGTCCGTTGCTTCGCTGGTCAGTGTCCAGCGCGGCGCTGCTCTGATCGGTGCTGTCCTCGTCGGCACTGCCTTGATCGGCACTGCTCTGGCCGACACTGCTTTGACCGACACCGTTCTGGCCAGCGCTCTGGATGCTGCCGCCGCCCTGGCTGGCGTTGACGCCGCGACGGAAGTCCCGTGGGCGCTGGTCCCGTGCCCCGCCGTCAGCCTGCTTCTGCGTCTCGACCGGCATGTCATGGATCTCGACGCCCCGACCGTGGCAGTGCGGGCACTCAGTGGTGAAGGCCTCGAGCAGTCCGGTGCCGATCTTCTTGCGAGTCATCTGGACCAGCCCGAGGCTGGTGACCTCGGCCACCTGGTGACGGGTCCGGTCGCGGCCCAGGCACTCCACCAGCCTGCGCAGCAGCAGCTCCCGGTTGGTGGGTAGCACCATGTCGATGAAGTCGATGACGATGATGCCACCGATGTCACGGAGCCGAAGCTGTCGAACGATCTCCTCGGCTGCCTCCAGGTTGTTGCTGGTCACGGTGGCCTCGAGGTTGCCGCCGGCACCAGTGAACTTGCCGGTGTTGACGTCGATGACCGTCATTGCCTCGGTCCGCTCGATGATCAGCGATCCACCGGAGGGCAGGAACACCTTGCGCTCCAGGCTCTTGGCGATCTGCTCGTCCAGCCGGTGAGCAGCGAAGATGTCGCCACTCTCCGCGGGGTCCCAACGCCGCATCCGGTCTCGCAGGTGCGGGGCGACATGGGAGACGTAGCCATCCACAGCGTCGTAGGCGTCATTGCTCGCTCCGTTGCCCTGGATGATGAGCTCGGAGAAGTCCTCGGTGAACAGGTCCCGGACGATTCGTACGGTCAGGTCGGGCTCGCCGTACAGCTGCTGTGGCGCGTTGCCGGCCTTGACCTTGCGCTCAATGTCCTCCCACTGCGCCTTCAGCCGGTTGACGTCGCGGACCAGCTCCTCCTCACTGGCGCCTTCCGCTGCGGTGCGGACTATCACGCTGGCTGACTCGCCGACGAGGTCGGCCAGGATGTCCTTCAGCCGGCGCCGCTCGTTCTCCGGAAGCTTGCGGGAGATGCCAGAGAGGTGACCACCGGGGGCGTACACGATGTAGCGGCCGGGGATGGACACGTGGTTGGTGAGGCGGGCACCCTTGGCCCCGACCGGGTCCTTGGAGACCTGCACCAGGACTGTCTGGCCAGACTTCAGCACCTTCTCGACCTTGCGGTTATGCCCGTCAACACCGAAGGAGTCCCAGTCCAGCTCACCGGCGTAGAGCACGGCGTTCCGGCCGCGGCCGATGTCGATGAACGCTGCCTCCATCGACGGAAGCACGTTCTGCACCCGGCCCAGGTAGACGTTGCCGATCAGCGAAGTCGCGGAGTCACGGTCGACGTAGTGCTCTACCAAGATGCCGTCCTCGATGACGGCGATCTGGGAGAGGTCCTCATGCTGGCGGATGATCATCTTGCGTAGCACCGACTCGCGACGAGTCAGGAACTCGGCCTCGCTCAGGATGGGAGCGCGCCGACGGCCGGCTTCGCGACCTTCCCGGCGGCGTTGCCGCTTTGCCTCCATCCGGGTCGACCCGTCGATTCCGGTGACCTCTTGGCTTGCCCGCTTGCGAGCCCGCGGCTCGCGTACCCGAACGACGACCTCGGTCGGGTCGTCGGCGGCGCCGCTGGGGTCCTCCCCACGGCGACGACGCCGCCGGCGGCGACGGCGTTGGCCGTCGCCCTCGTCGGTGTCAGAGTCTGCGTCGGCTTCGTCGGCGTTATCCCGGTCGCCCCCGCGTACGCCAAGCTGGGCGGAGCCGGTATCGGCTACGGCGACGGATGTGTCGTCGTCGGTGCCGGCCGCGGTGTCCTCATCGGCTAAGTCATCGGCTGTGTCGTCATCGGCACCGTTGCGGCGATGCCTGCGACCGCCGCGACGACGGCGACGGCGGCGCGGAGAGCTGTCGCCGTCAGCGCTGTCAGCGGCGGAGTCGTCGCCGTCCTCGTCATCGCCGGCGACGTCGGACTGCACGGAGTAGGGCTGCATAGGGACATCGGATAGCTCGGGACCAGCTGCAGTCTCGACGTCGGTCAATGGCTCCGCGGCATCACCTGGCTCGGTACGTGCAGCGGTGATCCCCGGTACGGAGAACGGGTCGGCCCACAGCTGCTTGGTCCGGGCAGCGAGCTCGTCGTCCTCGTCGCCGGCAGCCTCGACTCCTTCCGCCTGGCCTGCTTCAGCCTCGGCCTCGGCCGAACCGGCGGGCTGCGGGTCGGCGGTGGCGTCGGCAGCGGGGGTCACGTCGGCAGACCGCTCGCTGAGGGCGGCGAACACCGGGTCCGTGTGCGGCGGTTCCGTATCGTTCGGCTCGACCGTTGCGTCGGCAGCCGGAGCCACGCTGGCAGACCCCTCGCTCAGGGCAGCGAAGACCGGATCGGTGTGCGGCGGCTCCGTATCGTTCGGCTCGACTGTCGCGGTCGGCATTGACGCCGTCGTGATCTGCTCAGCTGCGCTCCCTGCCAGCGCCGCTGACTCGTCGGCACTGGCGTCGGCGTCGGTCGGCGTCGCGGCCGTCTTCTTAGCCGCGCGCTTGCGTGGGGTACGGGCCCGAGCAGCGGCCGGAGCCTCCGCGACGGCGTCCGAGTCGGTACTGGTCGACTGGGCGGCGGGCTCGCTCCCGGCTGACTCCGCCTCATTGGACGCAGCGGTTGACTTTCGCGCTGCCCGCTTGGCAGGTGCCCTCTTCGTGGTCTTCTTCGCCGTCGCTGCGGCCGCCGTCGAGTCGGGCGCTTCGTCGGGCTGCTGCGGGACCTGCGGGGGGCTCAGCTCAGCCTGCTGCGGCTCGCTGACCACGATGCCGGAGGCCGCTCCGGCGCTGGCGGGCGGACCAGCAGGTCGGCTGGCAGCCCGGCGGCGTCGCGGCTGGGCCGTTGGAGGCGCCTGGGTTGCGCCGTGGGTGGGGTTGTTGTCGGGCTCGTTTTCGAGCATCCAGACTCCTTCGCAACACACTCGCGTGTGTCCGTTCTCGTTCGCTGCTCCAGCTGTGCTGGGCGGCGGAAGCTTCCAATGGTCGATGGTGCGACACGTCACTCCCGCGGTCGATCGTGGAGATCCCTCCCGGGATGCCGGATCGTCGCGGTGGAGAGCCCTGTGTCGGGTGTGCTTCACGACCTGTCACGTCGGTAAGACTCCATCGAGTCGAAGCGCTGGCAGCGCCTCTGACTATCGCCAGTATCCCACACCCTAGGGTCCAAAGCCGAAAGCGACGGCTCAGCAGCGGAACGGGTCGGCGATGCTGGCAGTGGAGGCATCCAGTCGCCCCTGGCTGATTCGGGTGAGCACCGGCACCTCGATCGGGGTGAAGCCAGCCTCAACAACCGCGAGGCCGGCGAGTACATCATCAGGTCGCACCAGTGGCTCCTGGTGCCGGGTGACCAGGTCGAGCCCGGCGTCGGACGAGGCAAGCAACACCACAGCCTGTCGCGCGTCGAAGGAGCGGATGCCGTTCTTGGTCAGTCGTTGGACCTCTACCGACTCCCGGCTCATGAAGCTCGCCACGGCGCGGTCCACGACGTCCCGGCCAACGCCGACCACTGTGATCCGCCAGAGCGAGCCCGTCAGCAGGTCAGCGAGGGCGCCGGTCGGCGCCACCACCACCTCGAGCACGTCCAGTCCGGGCGGCAGAGCCGCGTCGAGCGCCTCTCGAACCTTGGCCGGATCGCACTCCTGCGACAGTCCAAGCTCTAAGTACTCAGCCTCGCTGGCCGCTACGGTGGGCGAGGCGTTCGCGTACGAGATCCGGGGATGCGGGGAGAAACCCGACGAGTACGCCATCGGTACGCCGGCGCGGCGGAGTGCCCGCTCGAAGGCCCGGCCGAAATCACGGTGGCTGGTGAACCGGGCCCGGCCACGCTTGGCGTACCGCACCCGGAGCTTCTGCACCGGCGGGGCCTGCTGGGCCGGCTGGGCGCGCTGGGAAGCTGACACGCCGCAGAGTTTATCCAGGCGGGCGCGTTTCGGCGCTCCGTCACGGTACGGCTAGCCTGGCCCGCGGACGAAAGGGGCTTAGGGCCATCTCAATGCGACGACCTCAGCGGGCAACCGATGACCTGGCTAGCGCGGATGCCCCAGATGCCGGTGGGCAGGTGCTGGTACTGGTCGGGCTGCTGATTCTGGCGTTCAACCTGCGGCCGACAGCGGTTGCGGTGGGCCCACTGCTCACGACGATCACCGACGCGATCCAGATGTCGCCCGCCGAGGCGGGCATCCTGACCACGCTGCCGGTCATCTCTTTTGCGGCGTTCGGAGCGTTGTCGCCGGCAGTGGCGGCTCGGGTCGGACCACACCGCACCATCGTTGTGGCTCTGGTCCTGGTGGTGCTCGGGCAGGCGGCTCGGGCGGTGACCGACTCCGTGCCGCTGTTCTTGTTGGCCAGTACGTTCGCCCTGGCCGGGATGGCCGCCGCCAACGTATTGCTGCCGTCCTTCGTGAGGCTGCACTTTCCCGGTCGGATCGGGTTCGTGACGGCGTCGTACTCGGTGCTGATGGGTGTCGGCATCACGAGCGCAAGTGTGCTGACCTTGCCGGCTGCGGACTTCTTCGGAAGCTGGCGCTGGGGCCTGGGGCTGTGGGCGGTCACCGGCGTGCTGGCGCTGGTCCCGTGGCTGCGGCTCGGCCGCCACGACACCGCCGCCGACAAGGCGGCGGTGGGTATCCAGACCAGGATTCGGCTGGCCGATGTGGCACGGACCCGGCTGGGCTGGGTGATGGCCCTGTTCTTCGGCATCCAGTCGATGCATGCCTACTGCATCTTCGGCTGGCTCGCCACCATCTACCAAGCGGCTGGATACTCCCAGGCGGCGGCCGGGGTGTATCTCGGCATCACCACCGGCGTTGGTATCCCGCTTTCCTTTTTGGCCCCCGCCTACGCGGCACGCCGGGCGCGCCCGTACGGCCTGATGGTCGTCATCGTCGCCTGCTGCGCCGCCGGATACCTGGGTCTGCTGCTCGCCCCTGGCCATGTGCCGTGGCTGTGGGCTGCGTTGCTTGCCCTGGGCATGACCTGCTTCCCAGTGATCTTGGCCTTGATCGGCCTCAGGGCCCGTACCAGCGAGGGAACGGCCGCGCTGTCCGGCTTCACCCAAGGTCTGGGCTACCTGTTGGCCTCCCCAGGCCCGTTCCTGGTGGGGTTTCTGCAGGAGGTGACCGGTTCCTGGGTCGCTCCCCAGATCTTCCTCGTCGTGATGACCGTGCCACTGCTGGTAATGGCCCTGCTCGCCTGCCGTCCCCGCTTCATCGAGGACGAGCTGCGACTCTGAGCTGGGCGGCTAGGCGTAGAGCCTGGCTGCGTAGGCCTCCCCGTAGTAGGCGGTCAGGGCCTCCAGGGACTCCTCCGGCGCGTCCAGCACCTTGGCGATCTGGGGCCGGGGTGGCAGAGCGTCCGGGTTCCAGGTTTCGGGATGCCACAGCTGGGAGCGCATGAAGGCCTTGGCGCAGTGGTGGAACACCTCCTCGATCTCAACCACCAGCGCCAGCAGCGGCCGGTGACCCTTCACCACCATCTGGTCGAAGAACGGTGCGTTGGAGACCAGTCGAGCCCGTCCGTTGATCCGCAGGGTGTCGTCGCGACCGGGAAGCAGGAACAGCAGTCCCACCTGCGGGTTCGTCAGCACGTTCTTGTATCCGTCGACCCGCCGATTCCCGGGCCGCTCCGCCAAGGCGATGGTGGTGTCGTCGAGGACGTACGCCAAGCGCCCGGCTGGGTCGCCCTTGGGTGAGACGTCGCAGCTGCCGTCCCCGGCCGCGGTGGCCAGCAGGCAGAACGGGGACGCTTCCAGCCAGGCCCGGTCCAGCTGGTGCAGCGCCGGACGTACCTTGTTGGCTGCTCTCGCGTTGGGTTCGCCCACGAGGCCCACCAGTTCCTCCACACTGCCGATCTCGGTCCAGGTCATGGCTTGACTCTAGGCGGCCCTGGTGCGGTGCTCCGGGATTTTTCCGTTCACCTCAGCTGACCGTGACGCCCTGGGTGACAGCCGCGATCGGCAGCAAGGATCGCCCCGTCGGGCCGATCTGAATGCTGGTGTCCAGCTGGGGGCAGACGCCGCAGTCGAAGCACGGGGTCCAGCGGCAGTCTTCCACCTCGACCTCGTCCAGGGCGTCCTGCCAGTCCTCCCACAGCCAGTCCCGGTCCAGACCCGAGTCCAGGTGGTCCCACGGCAGCACCTCGGAGTACTCCCGCTCCCTGGTGGTGTACCAGCTGACATCGACCCCCGTACCGGCTAAAGCCTCTTCGCTGCAACGCATCCAACGCTCGTACGAGAAGTGTTCGCTCCAGCCGTCGAACCGGCCACCGTCGCGCCACACCGCCTCGATGATCTTGCCGACCCGGCGGTCACCGCGACTCAGCAGTCCTTCCACTACACCCGGTTTCCCATCGTGGTAACGGAATCCGATGGCTTTGCCGTACTGACGGTCGGACCGGATCGCGTCCCGCAGCTTCGCCAACCGGACGTCGGTCGTCTCATGATCAAGTTGAGCAGCCCATTGGAACGGGGTGTGCGGTTTCGGGATGAACCCTCCGATGCTCACTGTGCAACGGATGTCACGTTTTCCGCTGGCCTGGCGACCGGTGGCGATGACTCGTCTTGCAAGGTCGGCGATGGCCAGCACGTCCTCGTCGGTCTCGGTGGGAAGCCCGCACATGAAGTACAGCTTCACCTGCCGCCAACCGTTGCTGTACGCCGCCGCCACGGTGCGGATCAGGTCGTCCTCATCCACCATCTTGTTGATCACCTTGCGCATCCGGTCCGACCCACCCTCGGGGGCGAAGGTGAGTCCGGAGCGACGACCGTTGCGGGACAGCTCGTTCGCCAGATCGATGTTGAACGCATCCACCCGCGTGCTGGGCAGCGACAAGGACACATTGGTCCCCTCGTAACGGTCGGCCAGCTGCTTGGTGACGTCGGCGATCTCGGAGTGGTCGGCGCTGGACAGGCTGAGCAGCCCCACCTCCTCCAGTCCGGTGGCTTCGATCCCACCCTGCACCATCGCACCGATGGTGTCGATGCTGCGTTCCCGGACAGGTCGGGTGATCATGCCGGCCTGGCAGAACCGGCAACCGCGGGTGCAGCCCCGGAAGATCTCGACCGAGTACCGCTCGTGCACCGTCTCGGCGAGCGGCACCAGCGGCTTCTTCGGGTACGGCCAGGCGTCCAGGTCCATCAGGGTGTGCTTGGCGATGCGGAACGGCACCCCGCTCCGGTTCGGCGCGACCCGCTGGATCCGGCCATCGGCCAGATAGTCGACGTCGTAGAACTTAGGCACGTAGACGTTGCCGCCGGCCGCCAGCCGCATCAGCAAGGCGTCCCGGCCGCCGGGCCGACCCTCGACCTTCCACTCCCGGATGACCTCGGAGATCTTGAGGGTGATCTCCTCACCGTCTCCCAGCACGGCCGCATCGATGAAGTCGGCGATCGGCTCAGGGTTGAAGGCGGCATGGCCACCCGCCAGCACGATCGGATCGTCCTCGCGCCGATCCCGGGCGTGCACCGGGATATCGGCCAGATCCAGCGCGTTCAGCATGTTGGTATAGCCAAGCTCGGTGGCGAAGCTCAGGCCGAAGACGTCGAACGCCCGCACCGGTCGGTGGGAGTCCAGGGTGAACTGCGGTACCTGATGCTCGCGCATCAGCGCTTCCATGTCCGCCCACACTGCATAGGTGCGTTCGGCCAGGATCCAGTCTCGCTCGTTGAGGATCTCGTACAAGATGGCGACACCCTGGTTGGGCAGACCGACCTCGTACGCGTCCGGGTACATCAGGCACCAGCGGACGTCGACGTCCGACCACTCCTTGCTGACACTGTTCAGCTCGCCGCCGACGTACTGGATCGGCTTGCTCACCTTGGCCAGCAGCGGCTCCAGGCGCTCAAACAGCGTCGGCGGCGCGTCAGGCTGGGCAGGCGTACTCGAAGGAATGGTCATAGCAGCACCCAGACTAACGGCTGTGAGCGAACCAGCCGACCCTCCGACTGTCGGGTCGGAGAGTCTGGGACTGCGGTTGGGTCAGCTGCTGACGGCCTTCTTGAGCGCACTACCGGCGGTGAGCTTAACCGTGTAGCCGGCGGGGATCTGCAGCTCCTCCCCGGTACGGGGGTTGCGGCCGGTCCGGGCGGAACGCTCGGTGCGCTCGGCGTTGAAGAAGCCCGGAATCTTCACGGCTTCACCGTCCGCCAGCGACTTCGCCAGCAGCTCCTGAAGCGCAGTGAGGGCTGAGTCCACTTGGGATGTCGTCAATGACGAAAGGTCGGCGACCGCGGTCACCACATCGGAACGGTTGAGGGGCACAGTTGTTGCCTTTCAGTTGTACGGCTGGCGCAGCCGAGGCCGCGCGCCGCCGACACTACTGGAGCGACGGCTCAACGCTATACCACACCAGCACACCGCCCGTCTTCCGGCATACCTTCCAAGGTGTGCGGGAGAACGGGCGATATGCGGATGTGCGGGGTGTTTCAGAAGTGCGTTAGGCCAGACTTGGGAACCAGAGGGCGATCTCCCGCTCAGCGGAGTCAGCGGAGTCCGAACCGTGCACCAGGTTCTCGCGGTTGGACACCGAGAAGTCACCGCGGATGGTGCCGGGCGCGGCCTTGCGCCCGTCAGTGGCGCCGTTGATGGTACGGACCACGTCGACGGCCTCGTCACCGGTGACGATCAGCGCCACCGACGGTCCCGAGGTGACGAAGGCTCGCAACGGCGGGTAGAACGCCTTGTCCACGTGCTCGGCGTAGTGCTGGTCGGCAAGCTCACCGTCCACCTGCCGCAGCTCGAGTGCAGCAATCGTCAGGCCCTTGGACTCGAATCGGCTGATGACCGCGCCAACCAGTCCGCGGCGGACGGCATCGGGTTTGATAAGGACGAAGGAACGCTGCGTCGGCGGCGTCTGGGTGGGGGCATCAGAGCTCATGGCTGAGACCTTATCGGGCAGCAGCGGGCGGGCTGCCTGCGTCCAACCGCTTGCCGAGTACGAAGGTGATCACCCACAGCAGCGCAAACATGCCACCCACCGCGAACATCGCCGGCGTAACCAAACCCAAGGCCACCCCCACCGCCTGGGTAACCCACCCCAGCAGAAAGCCGATCGGCTTGCGCATCAACGCGAGTGACAGCAGAGCCAGCAGAATGCCGCCACCCCCCAGAGCCGCGGCGGCGGAGCCACTGACGTCAGAGACTAACACCATGACCGGGATCGCCAGACCGAACAAGATCATCTCGAAGATCAACAACGCCAGCAGCACCGATCGCATCGGGTTACCGGGCAGCAGCGTCGCCGGGTTGCCTGGCGGGATGGCGGGACCCCCAGTCGACAGGGTCACCGCCACTCCACCCCGTCATCACCGATCAGCTCGTCGTCGTCGCGTACGGTGTCCCCCGACTCGTTCTGGTCGTCTGGGTCGTCGTCTGGGTTGTAGTCGTCGTCAAGCGCGGACCCGGTCTGGTCCGACTCGGGCTCGGAGTCACCAACGAGCAGGGTTCGAGCCTCACCAACCGCCACCACCGACCCGGTGACCAGAACTCCCGGCGCGCCGATCCCCTCGCCCTCTGCCATCGAGATCGCAGTCTCGATAGCGTCATCCAACCGCGGCACGACCCGGATCCGATCCGGCCCGAAAATGCTCCGCGCCACCTCCCCGAGGTCCTCGGCGGACATGCCGCGGCTAGTGGAGTGCACCTGGGTGAGTACGACCTGGTTCATCACCTCCTCGAACACCTGCAGCAGCCCCTGCACATCCTTGTCCGCCATCACCGCGACGACACCGATCAGCGGGGAGAACGCAAACGCCTCCGTGACCGCCGCTGCCGCCGCCCGAGCACCATGCGGGTTGTGGGCGGCGTCGAGCACCACGGCTGGGGAACGACGGACCAGCTCCATCCGGCCAGGAGACCTCACCTGAGCAAGCCCTTCACGGACCACGTCGGGGTTGAGCGCCTTCAGTCCCATGAACGCTTCCACTGCTGCGACGGCCTGGGCGGCGTTGGCAGCCTGATGGGCGCCGTGCAACGGCAGGAAGATGTCCTCGATCGGACCTTCGGCTCCGTTCACTCTGATCAGCTGGCCACCCACAGCCACACTCCGGTCGAGCAGCCCGAAGTCGATGCCCTCCCGGTGTGGCAGCGCCCCGACCTCAGTGCACCGGGCCAGCAGCACCTGGGCGGCTTCGAGCGTCTGACCAGCAAGAATCGCCTGGGCGCCCGGCTTGATGATGCCCGCCTTCTCCGCGGTGATTTCGGCGATGGTGTCGCCGAGCAGGTGGGTGTGATCCAGATCGATGGGAGTCACCACGGCGACGCCGGCGTCAGCCACATTGGTGGCGTCCCAGGTGCCGCCCAGACCGACCTCGACCACAGCTACGTCAACCGGCGCATCGGCGAACGCGGCGTACGCCATCGCAGTGATCACTTCGAAGAAGGTCAGCGACACTCCGTCGATCGATCGCTCATCCACCATGGCCACGTACGGCTCGATGTCGCGCCACACCTCGTCGAACCGCTCGTCACTGATTGACTGGCCGTCGATGGCGATCCGCTCGTTAACGGTCATCACGTGCGGGCTGGTGAACCGGCCAGTACGCAGGCCGCTGGCCCGCAGCAGCGACTCGATCATGGCCGCCGTACTCCCCTTGCCGTTGGTACCGGTCAGGTGGATCACCGGATAGGCGTGCTGCGGGTCGCCGAGCAGCTCGGTGAGAGCGCGGATCCGGCCCAGCGAAGGGGCTACCCGTTGTTCGGGCCACCGGTTGGTCAGCGAGGCGACGATCTCGGCATGTGAGGGTACGTGTGACATAGCAGTCGAAGTCTAGGGCGCCAGGCCGGTTGAGCCTCACGGAAACGGAATGTGCATGGCTGCAGCCGCTTGCCTAGGATTCACCCATGACCACGCAGCCGAACAGTCCCCGTCCCGACGCGCCGGCATCGGCGGCGCGGGTCGTACCGGACAAGCCGGCTCTGGAAGGTCTGGAAGCCAAATGGGTGGCCCAGTGGAGCACCGACGACACCTACGCGTTCGTCCGGCCCGCCAGCCGGGCGGAGGTCTTCAGCATCGACACTCCCCCGCCGACGGTGTCGGGGTCGCTGCACGTCGGCCATGTGTTCTCCTACACCCACACCGACTTCATCGCCCGCTACCAGCGGATGCGGGGCAAGCACGTGTTCTACCCGATCGGCTGGGACGACAACGGGCTGCCGACCGAGCGTCGGGTGCAGAACTACTACGGAGTTCGCTGCGACCCTTCGGTGCCCTACGACACTGACTTCATCCCGCCTGACAAGCCGGACGCAAAGCGCCAGCTCCCGGTCAGCCGGCGGAACTTCGTTGACCTCTGCCACCAGCTCACCCACCTTGACGAGCGGGCGTTCGAGGACCTGTGGCGGCGGGTTGGCCTCAGCGTGGACTGGTCCAGTCTCTACACCACGGTCTCCGATGACTCCCAGTCGGTGGCTCAGAAGGCGTTTCTCCGCAACGTGGGGCGCGGTGAGGCGTACCTCTCCGAGGCGCCAACGTTGTGGGACGTGACGTTCCAGACGGCCGTGGCGCAGGCTGAGTTAGAAGCTCGGGACTACCCGGGCGCGTATTACCGCGTGGCCTTCGGTGGGGAGCAAGGTCCCGTCTATATCGAGACCACCCGGCCGGAGCTGATCGGTGCCTGCGTGGCGCTGATCGCGCACCCGGACGACGAGCGATACCAGCTGCTGTTCGGCAGCACGGTCACCACCCCGATCTTCGGCGTCGAGATCCCGGTGCTGGCGCATGAGGCGGCGGAGCCTGACAAGGGCGCCGGCATCGCCATGTGCTGCACCTTCGGCGACCTGACGGACGTGACCTGGTGGCGTGAGCTGCAGCTGCCGACCAGGACGATCATCGGTCGGGACGGGCGGGTACTGCGCGACAGGCCGGAATGGATCGGCAGCGCTGACGCGTGGGCGGCGATAGCAGGCAAGACCACGTTCAGCGCGCGGGAGTCCATCGTCGCCATGCTCCGCGAATCCGGCGCCGTCGACGGGGAGCCGACCCCGACCCAGCGCAAGGCCAACTTCTACGAGAAGGGCGACAAGCCGCTGGAGATCGTCTCCACCCGGCAGTGGTACATCCGCAACGGCGGCCGGGACGACGACCTGAAACAGCAGATGCTGACCCGGGGCGACGAGCTCGCCTGGGTGCCACAGCACATGAAGTACCGCTACGACAACTGGGTGGGAGGCCTGAACGGCGACTGGCTCATCTCCCGGCAGCGGTTCTTCGGCGTGCCGTTCCCGGTCTGGTACGCCCTCGACGCCGACGGGGAACCCGACTACGCCAACCCGATTCTGGCGAGCGAGGACTCCTTGCCGATCGACCCGAGCTCTGACGCTCCTCCCGGGTACGACGAGTCCCGGCGCGGCGTACCCGGTGGGTTCGTGGCCGACCCGGATGTGATGGACACCTGGGCGACGTCTTCGCTGAGCCCCCAGATCGTCTGCGGCTGGGAGCGCGACCCTGAGCTGTTTGACATCACCTTCCCGATGGATCTGAACACCCACGCCCACGAGATCATCCGTACCTGGCTGTTCTCCCGAGTGGTCAGAGCACACTTCGAGCACAACTCGCTGCCATGGGCGCGATCGATGATCAGCGGCTTCGTGATGGACCCGGACCGCAAGAAGATGAGCAAATCCCGGGGCAACGTCGTGGTACCGACCGACATCTTGGACACCTACGGGTCAGACGCGGTGCGCTGGCGGGCGGCGATGGCCCGCCCGGGTCTGGACTCCCCGTTCGACGAGAAGCAGATGAAGGTCGGGCGCCGGCTGGCGACGAAGGTGTTGAACGCCAGCAAGTTCGTCCTCAACCTCGGTGCTGCCGAGGAAGTGGGCGGACTCGACGCCCTCGGTCTGATCACCGAACCGGCCGACCGAGCCCTGATGGCCGACCTGGCCAAGGTGATCGGCGCTGCCACGGCCGCGTTCGAGGCCTTCGACTACACCGGGGCGCTCGAGGTGACGGAGCGGTTCTTCTGGCAGTTCTGCGACGACTACCTGGAGCTGGTCAAGGAGCGCGCGTACGGTGCGCAGGGCGATGGTCCGGCCGCATCCGCGCGGGCTGCACTCGCCTTGGCGCTGGACGCGTCCCTGAGGCTGTTCGCGCCGATCATGCCCTTCGTCACCGAGGAGGTGTGGTCGTGGTGGAAGGAGGGCTCCATTCACCGGGCATCCTGGCCCACCACCGCGGAAGTGGCTACCGACGGCGACCCAGCGCTGCTCGGTGACGTCGCCGCCGCGCTGATCGCTATCCGCGGCTCGAAGTCCCAGGCCAAGGTTTCCATGAAGACAGAGATCTCACGCGCGTCGTTGTCTGCCTCCGCTGAGTCGCTGCGGCGCCTCCAGTCGGTGGAGGCTGACCTGCGGGCGGTGGGTCGCATCACCGGCGAGTTGATCTGGACCGAAGCCGATGCGCCTCTGTCTATGGATGTCCGGCTCGCGGAGGCAGCACCTGCCCACAGCTGACCTATGCCCGACCAAGGCCTCGGCCAGTCCTAGCCGCGACAAAGCACGAGCCGGCGACTGAGCAGTCAGTCGCCGGCTAGCGGGGTCAGAGGGGGAACCGTTAGGCGCTGCGTTCCCGCCGCTCTCGCTTGGTAATCTTCTCCCGCGGTACCAGGGTGGGAAGGGCGGCGTCCTTGACAACCTCGGCTGTGATGATGACCTGAGCAACGTCGTCACTGCTGGGCACGTCATACATGACGTTGAGCAGGACCTCCTCGAGGATGGCCCGGAGGCCGCGTGCGCCGGTCCCGCGCAGCAGCGCCAGATCTGCAATCGCGTCGACCGCGTCATCGGTGAACTGCAGGTCCACGCCGTCGATCTCGAACAGCTTGCGGAACTGCTTCACCAGTGCGTTCTTGGGCTCCACCAGAATCCGGATCAGCGCGTCCCGATCGAGCGGGCTGACCGAGGAGATCATGGGGAGTCGCCCGATGAACTCTGGGATCAGACCGAACTTGACCAGGTCCTCGGGCCGTACGTCGGCGAAGGGGTCCTCGGACTCCGGCTTGCGGGACTCGATGTCGTTGTTGAATCCCAGCGGTCGCTTCCCGACGCGGGAGGAGATGATGTGGTCCAGACCGGCGAAGGCGCCGCCGACGATGAACAGCACGTTGGTGGTGTCGATCTGGATGAAGTCCTGATGCGGATGCTTCCGGCCCCCCTGCGGCGGCACGCTGGCGGAGGTGCCTTCCAGGATCTTCAGCAGCGCCTGCTGCACACCCTCCCCGGAGACGTCGCGGGTGATCGAAGGGTTCTCGCTCTTGCGGGCGATCTTGTCCACCTCGTCGATGTAGATGATGCCGGTCTCGGCCTTCTTCACGTCGAAGTCGGCGGCCTGGATCAGCTTCAACAAGATGTTCTCGACGTCCTCACCGACATAGCCGGCTTCGGTCAGGGCAGTCGCGTCGGCGATCGCAAACGGGACGTTCAACATCTTCGCCAAGGTCTGGGCCAGGTAGGTCTTGCCGCAGCCGGTGGGACCGATCAGCAAGATGTTGGACTTGCTCAGCTCCACCCCGTCGTCTTCCACCCTGCGGGCGGGGTTGGCCGCCTGAGCCTGGACCCGCTTGTAGTGGTTGTAGACCGCCACCGCCAGGGCCTTCTTGGCACCAGTCTGGCCGATCACGTACCCGTCGAGGAACTGACGGATCTGGTGCGGCTTGGGCAGCTCCTCGAGCGTGCCGACGTCAGCGCCTTCGGAGAACTCCTCTTCGATGATCTCGTTGCACAGGTCGATGCACTCGTCACAGATGTAGACACCTGGGCCGGCAATCAGTTTCTTGACCTGCTTCTGGCTCTTTCCGCAGAACGAGCACTTGAGCAGGTCCCCGCTCTCTCCGATACGTGCCACGCCGACTCCTTCCTCAGGCCCCAACCATCGGTCGGTCTCCCAAACACTAGCCCCCACGCATCGATTACCCGTGGATTTTAGGCCACTGGGGGATCTTAGGCGGGGACAGGTGTCAGAAGGCCAACTATCAGGCCGGGACAGCCTTCAATGACGTCAGGACCTCATCGATGATGCCGTAATCAAGGGCCTGTTCCGCGGTCAGATACTTGTCACGCTCGATGTCTCGACTGACCTGTTCGATGTCCTTACCGGTGTCGCCGGCCAGCATGTCTTCCATCAAGGAACGGATCCGCAGGATCTCCCGCGCCTGGATCTCGATGTCGGAGGACTGACCATAGCCGCCCTCGGTTGCCGGCTGATGAATCAGGATCCGACTGTTCGGCAGCGCCAGCCGCTTCCCCTTGGTACCGGCCGCGAGGATGACCGCGGCGGCTGAGGCAGCCTGACCGAGGCAGACGGTACGCACATCAGGCTTGATGTAGCGCATGGTGTCGTAGATGGCGGTCAGTGCTGTAAAGGAGCCGCCGGGTGAGTTGATGTAGATCTCGATGTCACGATCGGCGTCCATCTGCTGCAGGCACAGCAGCTGAGCCATCACCGCATTCGCGATCTCGTCGGAAATCGGCGTGCCGAGGAAGATGATCCGGTCCTCGAAGAGCTTGGTGTACGGGTCGATCCGCCGCATGCCATAGGAGGTCCGCTCCTCCCACTGCGGGATGTAGTAGTCCATGGTCGGCGCGAACGGCTGACCCTCAGCGCGGGGCGCGCCAAATGGTGCGTTGTTCATTGCACGCTCCTTCACTGGGTGGGTGATTCGGTGGGGATCTGGGCGGCACGCGTGAACACGTGGTCGATGAAGCCGTACTTCAGCGCCTGCTCGGCGGTGAACCAGCGGCCACGGTCGGAGTCGGCCTCGATCTGATCCAGGGTCTGGCCGGTGTGCTGAGCGATCAGGTTCTGCATGACGCTCTTGATGTGCAGCGACTGCTCGGCTTGGATCCGAATGTCAGAGGCGGTGCCGCCGAGGCCACCAGACGGCTGGTGCATCATGATCCGGCTGTGCGGCAGTGCGTACCGCTTGCCCTTGGTGCCGGCGCACAGCAGGAACTGGCCCATCGAGGCCGCGAGGCCCATCGACACCGTCGCCACGTCGTTGGAGATCCACTGCATGGTGTCGTAGATCGCCATCCCGGAGTCCACGGAGCCGCCGGGTGAGTTGATGTACAGCCAGATGTCGCGGTTGGCATCCTCTGCGTTCAGCAGCAGCATCTGGGCGCAGATGGCGTTGGAGTTCTCCTCCTTCACCTCCGTACCCAAGAAGATGATCCGGTTCTGCAGCAGCGACTGGTAGACGTTGTCGTCCAGCCCGACACCGCCGCTGCGGGCAGCAGAGCGAATCTGGTGCTCGTTCCCCGTTACGGGATATGCATGATTTGCGTTCACGGGCTCGAACCTACCCCGCAGGCCTGACCAATCGCGGTGAATCAGGGCTCTGTTCGCTGTGGGCGCACGAGGCGGGCAGCCAAGGGATCGAGCCCTAGGCTATGGCCGTGCAGACACTCTCAAATTTCCAGGCGACCGCCATCAACGGCAGCGAGGTCCGACTCTCCGACTACGCGGGCAAGGTCGTGCTGGTGGTCAATACGGCCTCCAACTGCGGCTACACCTCCCAGTACGACGGCTTGGAGGCACTCTTCGCCCGGTACGCAGACCAGGGCCTGGTGGTGCTCGGGTTCCCGTGTGACCAGTTCGGAAACCAGGAGCCTGGGAGTGAGGCGGAGATCGACGAGTTCTGCCGGCTGAACTTCGGTGTCACCTTCCCGATGTTCGCCAAGATCGAGGTGAACGGCAACGGCGCCCACCCGCTCTTTCAGTGGTTGCAAGCAGCGGCGCCGGAAGCAACAGATGCACCGATCGAGTGGAACTTCACCAAGTTCCTGATCGGGCGCGACAACGTGGTCCTCAAGCGGTACGGCCCGGCCACGACCCCCGCAGAGATCGCCCCCGATGTCGAGCAGGCGCTCGCAGCCTGAGTGGGGCACGCACTCCTAGCCTGAGAACGTCCAGGCCAGACCACCTCCTGAAACGACGAAACCCCGCCCCTGTACTAAGGCGGGGGTTCGGCGGAGCGTTGTCGAAACAGACGGTCAGGCTTTAGCCTCTTCAGCTGCTGGCTGAGCAGTGCTGCCGGCCTCGACGACGGCTGACTCGTTGCTGGCGGAGTCACCACTGACAGACTCGTCACTGGCAGACTCGTCGCCGGCAGAGACCGCGGCGCTATCGCCGGCGACGGAGTCCTCGGTCAGCTCGGCATCCTCGGCAGATGCCTCCGAAGCCAGGGTGCCATCAGGCAGCAGACCAGCGAGATCCACCGGAGCGCCCTTGGAGTCGGTGACGGTTGCGGACTCCACGATCAGGGCCAGCGCCTTTCCGCGCCGGATCTCGATCATGTACTCCTGGATGTGGTGGGGGTGCTCCTGCATGTGCTCTGCGATCTGGTTGGGGCTGGTCCCCTCCTGCTGAGCCTTGCGGATGATGTGCTGCGTCAGATCGTTCTGGTCGACATCGATCTGGTGCTCGTCAGCGACCTTGTCGAGGATGATCTGTGCCTTGAGGGCGTCAGCCGAGCGCTTCTCCACATCGGCCCAGAACCCCTCCTCGTCCTGGTCGTCCTCGGTGTCGCTCAGGTACTGCTCAAGGGTGAGACCCGCCTGGGCGAGCTGGCTCTGGATCTGCTCGCGACGGGCCTCGAGCTCACCAGCAAGGACGGCTTCTGGTACCGCAATGTCGAGCTGGGCGATCAGGCTTTCCAGCACGGCGTCGCGAGCCTTGCTTGCCTGCTCCAAGCGGGCCATCTGGGTAAGCCGGGTGCCAAGGTCGGCTCGCATCTCCTCGACGGTGTCGAACTCTGAGGCCAGCTGGGCGAATTCGTCGTCCACCTCTGGCAGCTCCTCTTCGGCGACCTTGGTCACGGTAACGGTGACCTCGACCTCCTCGCCTCTCATCGGGCCACCCACCAGAGTGGAGTTGAAGGTGGCGGACTCCCCGCTCGACAGACCGGTGACGGCCTCGTCGAGCCCATCCAGCATCTGGCCGGAGCCGACGGTGTACTCCATACCCTCGGCCTTGGCGTCCTCGAGGTCCTCGCCGTCTTTGCGTGCGGCCAGGTTGATGGTGGC
The DNA here is from genome assembly GCA_902805915.1 of uncultured Propionibacteriaceae bacterium. Classification (GTDB taxonomy): domain Bacteria; phylum Actinomycetota; class Actinomycetes; order Propionibacteriales; family Propionibacteriaceae; genus Microlunatus. The sequence goes on from CADCUO010000178.1 coordinate 27,015, forward strand.
GATGTCACCATCGGCGGCTGGGCGCTCCACCGGGGTACGAGAGCCGAACCGGTTCCGCAGCGTGTCAATCTGCTCATCGACCAGCGCGGACGGCACCTCGAGGGCATCAACAGACACGTTCAGGCTGTCGAACGCCGGTAGGTCAAAATCAGGGCGGACATCTACCTCGGCGGTGAACTCGATCCGGTCGCCGTCCTCGAGCTTGGTCACCTCGACATCCGGGGAAGCCAACGGGCTCAGGTCGTTCTCCTGCACGGCACGGCCATAAAACTGGGGGATGGCCTCGTTAAGGGCCTCCTGGATGATGGCCCCACGACCGAAGCGCTGGTCGATCACCATCGGCGGGACCTTGCCGGCGCGGAAGCCGGGGATGTTCACCGTTTTCGCGATCTCGCGGTAGGCCTTGTCCATGCTCGGCTTCAGGTCTGCGAACGGAACCTCAACGGTGATCTTGACCCGCGTGGGGCTCAACTGCTCGACAGTGCTTGGCACGAATGACTCCTGTGGTGTTGGTCGCGCGGTCAACCGGAGGCCGCCGGGCGGTGAAGAACGACTCGTGAGAGAGCCTCGGCAATCCTACGGTCGCCGCGGGAGCGTAACAAATCTGCGGTGTTGCTTGGCCGTTGGGTGCGGTGTGGCGATTGGCTAAGTCAGGAGTTGCCCCATACACTCGACAGGCACAACGGCGCTAATCTTCGGGTTGGCGGCGCTGGCGCGGGGCGTAGCGTAGTGGCTAGCGCGTCTGCTTTGGGAGCAGAAGACCGCAGGTTCGAGTCCTGTCGCCCCGACTCCGTGGCGTGGCCTGCTCGTCGGCTGCGCGCCGGTACCCGCGGGTGTAGCTCAATGGTAGAGCCCCAGTCTTCCAAACTGGCTACGCGAGTTCGATTCTCGTCACCCGCTCCACCACAAGAGCCCACGTCAACGGCGGACGCTGAAAGACTTGGGCCTTGGGAATGGAAACCGATAGCCACTTCGGGCAACGAATCTGGCAACAGATACCGTCGCGTTCCGCTCGGAGCAGCCGGTCAAGTCGTCTGCCCAGGACCGCGTACTTCTGGCCATCCAGGAACTCCCGCATGTTGTCGGTCAGCTCGTGGGTGGTTCCATAAACGGCCGGACTTGAGCCGGTTTCGGTTTCGGCCGCCATGGCGTCCTGTCTACTCCTGTCGCAAGGGGCTGTCCAGCCCTCGGAGCGCTAGCTACGAAGAGGCAACCCCTACGCCGCCGCCGCTAAGAGGGAGCGACCAAGTGACGGCGGAGCCAGCGGACTCCGCATGCCGCTCACGGCCTCATCGTTCGCCGCCCCGGTGGCCGCCTACGTGGACGCCGCCCGCACCGAATGCTGGCGTTCACCGCGTTCCCCGCGTTTCCCAAGGCGATCTGGCGACGATCTGGTAACCACCCCCAGGAGCGGCTGAACCCGGAGATGCAGGTAGCGGTCCCGCCCGGGACGATCCGCACACTGCGGAACCTGGCGGCCCGTTACGGAGCCGCAGCCGAGGTCGGGAGGGCACGCGCCGTCGCTGCCGGCACCTCTCACTGGGCTGTGCGTTCCGTGACGGCCTCGTCCTCGGGAGCGCCCTGGTACGAGTCCGTCAGGCCCGCGAGTCGAGCCACTCCCCATCCCATCGCCACCAGGCCGACCAGCTCACCCAGCAGCGTGCCCAGAGACGAAGAAAGCCGCTCGCCGAAGACAACGAAGCCGAACCCGGTAGCCACCAGCACATCGACGATATTGAGCACCGGCATCGACCCGGACAGCCGTGTCCCCTGGTAAGCACGTTGGTTCAGAAACAGCGCCCATGCGCCAACAGCCAGCATCACCCATGGCGGCCACTGCAGCAGCAGCCCCATGATCCCCGGGCCCGCCTCAACCAGGGTCAGCTTGACCAGACCAGCGACGAGCGCGAACAGGATCCCGCAGCAAGAACCCAACAACAAGCCACGGTTGCGTAAGGAGGGCTCCCGTCTGGTCACCAGCACTACGACGCCGACCACCACCACGCTCACCGAGGCGAACCAGATCGCCCTGTCGATGTTCGGCGGCTGAGGAGGGCTGGAATGAGCCATGGAGATGAAAAGGGCCAGACCAGCCCAGGTGAGCCCGGCCCAGCGGAGCTCTTCGACCGATGGTAGGTGCCGATCCGCGGCGTCCCGCAGGATGACGGCGAAAACGATGCCGCTCACCACAATCGGCTGCACCACAGAGAGCTCCCCGTACTTCAGCGCCGTTGCGTGAAGACCGAAGGCGATGCCGCTGAGGACCATTCCAGCCAGCCAACCGGGGCGGCGGGCCAGCGCCTTGACCATCTGCAGGCTGGACACCTTGGTCGATGGTCCCGCAGCGTGATGTTGGAGCGAGGTTCCGGCGGCGAAGAAGGCGGCCGAGGCGAAGGCCGCAACAATGGCGAGCGTCATCGGTGGCGGCCTCGGTCCGCGTCCCCGATACGGAGCTGCAGGTGGCAGAAGTCGCCGCTGCACAGCCTCTGGTCACCCAACGACCGAGGACGGCGCTCCCTACGCTGCAGGGACGGGAACTCTTGTGTCACATCGGTGATCATGCTTCAGTTAGTGGTGGTGAGCAACCAAACACTGCACTTCCTCTCCTAGCGAAGGGTGATGCTCGTGGTTTCCGCCTCCATCTTGAAGCGATGCGCTGCTCGCCGCCCGGTAGGTCGCCGGCCCACAACCCAGCATGATTCTCCCCCAGCGCCCGTGACCGGCCCGGTCGCGCGATGAAGGAGCTAGGTTCAAACGCGCTGATAGTTGTCAGTCGTGATCTTCCCATCCAGGACCGCGGCCAACTCGAGTCAGTCTTTCACCGCGGCAGCACTCCAGGAAACCGGATCGAGGCCATCACCGCCGCGATGCACCAGCAGACCGCCACCTGGGTCGGCGGGTGGCACGGTCCTGGCAGCGACGAAGACGGATTCACTCGCGGACGGTTCACCTTCGAGCCCGTTGTGATAGCCGACGAAGGTGAATCGGTCGAAGGAGAGTTCAGCAGCCAAACGCTGTGGCCCCTCTATCACGACATCATCGCCCACCCGGACTTTCCGCGGGCAGGCTGGGAGGCCTATCAGGACCTCAACCGTCGCTTCGCCGACCGGATTCTCGAGGTCTCACTGCCCAACTCGGAGGTCTGGCTACTGGATCACCATCTGCAGCTGGTGCCTGCGATGCTGCGCGCGGCACGATCCGACCTGCGGATCGGGTTCTTCCTGGACATCCCGTTCCCACCACTGGAGCTTCTCTATCACCTGCCGTGGCATCGACGGATCCTTGAGGGGTTACTCGGCGCTGATCTGGTCGGCTTCCAGGCCGTTCGGCACCAGCAGAACTTCGTCGAGGCTGTGCAGGCCGCCTTCGGTCACCCGAGCCATCCCGCCGGTCTGCACCTGGGAAGCCGCCACCTACGCACCGGCACGTACCCGTTGTCCGTTGACACGGCGACATTGCGCCAACTGGCAACCGAGGAAGAAGTCGACGAGGAGGCGAAGCTGACCCGGGCCCGACTCGGTGATCCGGAGCTGCTGATGTTGGCGTTCGACCCGCTGGACTGTACCGCCGGCATCATCGAACGGCTGCGGGCCTTCGAAGAGCTGGTCAGGGAGAAGGAGATCGACCCGCACCAGACAGTGCTGGTCCAGATCGCCACAACCTCACCAGACCAAGACGGCGGGCAGTGTGCGATGCGGGACGACATTGATCGCCTCGTCGGGCGCATCAACGGCGACGCTGCACGGTACGGCCATCCACCGGTGATCTACGTACACAGCACCGGGTCGGATACGAGGATGGCGGCGCTCTACCGTGCGGCGGACATCTTGTTGTGCACCCCGCTCAGGGACGGCATGAGCCTTTCAGCGAAGGAGTACGTGGCGTGCCGGGTCAGTGATGACGGCGCCGTCGTCCTGAGCACGCTCTCTGGTGCTGCTCAGCAGCTGACCAGCGCCTACCACGTCAACCCATACGACCTCGGCGCCTCGAAGATCGCGCTGCTACGGGCAATCCGGGACTCACCTGAGCAACGTGCTGCTCGGATGCGCCCGATGCGCCAGCAGGTCGTCAACCATGATCTGAGGCGCTGGTCTCAGCGGTTCCTGCGCGAGCTGGCCAGTCGTACGCGGGAGATCCCGTGCCCGAACCCCTCCACCGAGCGCGCCCGTGACCTTCGTCTGCTGAGGGACCAGCTCAAGGGCGCCCCACTGGCAGGTGGGCGGTGGCAGGGCTACTCCCAGGGCGGCTCGTCGCCAATCCACTCCTAGGTTGGCTGCAGCCTTTAAGACGCCGACGGCGGCCAGGCTAGGCCTAGCCGCCATCGAGCGGTTGCGGGAAATGCGCCCCACGAGGGCTAAGTCCCCTTAGTCGTTAGCTGTCATTGCTGGCTGTTGCCGGCAGGCAGCGAGTCGGCCTTGACGGCGCCACGCTCACCGATCGGCTCTGCCGGGCCCTTCGTGGTGTCGGCGAGGGTCTGCTCCTCAGACTCGGCGTTGATCTCAGCGCCGAGCAAGACGGCATAGCAGGTGATCCACAGCCACAGCAGCAGCACGACCACGCCAGCCAAGGCGCCGTAGGTCTTGCCATAGCTACCGAAGTTCGAGACATAGACGGTGAAGCCGATGGAGGCGACCACCCAGAGAACCGTCGCGATCCCCGCGCCGACGGATACCCAACGCATCTTCGGCGCGTCTCGATCGGGCGCCACCCGATACAGCACGGCCAAGGCGGCGGCCACCAAGGCCACCAGCAGCACCCAGCGAAGCACCTCAAACAGCCAGCGCAGGGGGCCGGAACCCATCAGCGCCTCCAGCAGCGGTGGCGCAACTGCCACCAGCGAGATCATGATGACCATGAACAGGATGGCACCGATCGACAACCCGAGGGCCAGCAGCTTCCGCTTGATGAAGCCACGCGTCTCGTCTTCGTCGTAGGCGGTGTTGACGGCGGTAATAAGCTGCCCGACGCCGCCGGAGGCGCTCCAGAAAGCAATAAGCAAGGAGAGGATCAGGCCGAACCCGAGCGACTGCTGCGGCGCTGACGTCAACTGCTGGAGCTGGCCTTCGAGCACGGCCCGTGCCTCACCCGGCATGTTCTGGGTCAGGGAGGCAACCTGCTCCTTCACCGTCGCGGGGTCGGCGAACAGGCCGTACAGCATGACCAGCGCGATCATGGCGGGAAACAACGACAGAAAGCTGAAGAAGGCAACGCCGGCAGCCAGCAGCGGGACCTGATCGACCTTGGCCTCCTTGAACCCCCGCTTGACGACCTGGAGCCAGCCCCTGGGAGGGATCTCCGTCGGCTTGTTGGCATCCTGGCCCGGGACCTGCTGCGGCTTGCGGTCGGCACTCACCGGCCGATCGGTTTTCGTGGTTGCGATGGTTATCACTCTCCTACGCGAAGGTACGGGTGTACTTAATCTCGGCACAGCGCCGCAAACAGTTTACGGTGTAAAACCAGACTCGACCCTAGCCGTCGTCACGATTTGATACCCCGTCAGTCGGAATTGATGTCGTCCCGGTCAAGGTCGTTCCGGCGGGTGCCGGGGCGTGCGAACTCCAGCACATGCGACACCTCCTCAGCGGAGGCGCTGTCGCTGAATCGAGCAAGCTTGTGCGATCCGTCGCACAGCGGTTTCAGGCGCGAGCGCCCGCAACGACATAGCGCCACCACCGAGCGGTCAGTCTGGATCACGCGCCCGTCCGCGCTGCGGAGCTCGAAGCATCCGCGGACCAGCAGCGGCCCGTCCGGGTACACGGTGATCGTGGCCGGGTCGGCGTGTTCGCTCACCAGCCACCCACCGACCGCAGACTGGACTGAGACGCTGACCACCGCTCGGTGAGGCGGATCGCGAACTGCTCGTCAGCGAAGTAGGCGCAGCTTGCTCCAAAGACCACATCGCCAGCCAGGGCCGGTTCGGCCGCCACCAGGCCGCCCGCGAGGTCGTGCGCGGCAATCTGTTCGTGCGCCGCGTCGGCAACCACGTGCTCGTCGAAGAACCGGGCAGCAGCGTCATCGCCACCGAGCCGGCGATGCCCGCGGGCGTACCGTGAGTTGGGAGTCGAGGAGGTCATCTCGAACATCGCGAGGTGGCCAACCAGCGCGCCACGCCATCGCCGATTGATACCGAACATCGAGATGATGTTGCTCGACAGCAAGGTCACCGCCGGTACCAGGTCCAGGTAGTGGCCGTAGCTCGTGTCCAGCCCCCAGCTTCGCATCAGCCCCCGGAACAGCTGGGCATGCATCGCGCCGGTGCGACCCGACCCGTACTCGTCCGCCTGGATGGTGACGAGTGCCGCCTTCACCGATCCACTCATTCGAGGGATCGCCCAACTGTGCGGGTCCGCCTCTTTCAGGTGGTAGATCGAACGGTGGATCAAGAACTCACGGAACTGCTCAGCGTCGGCGTCACGCATCAAGGCACGTGACAGGGAAGGACCGTCGTCGCGCGCGGCAATGGAGTTGAGACGCGCAATCACCGACTCGACCCCAGATTCGCTCATGCTGTCCGGGGTACCGACTGCAAGGGCAAGGCTGGCCAGCAGCGTGTCCTCCCACGCCAGCCGAGCCCGGATCAGGCCGGGATGCCACTCCCATTCGTCTGACACACCGGCCAAACCGCGATAGTGCAGCTCATAGCTCAACCACAGTGCCAGCTGCAGGTCCTCATCCAGCGCGGCTGTCTCCAGCTCTCCGGTCCAGTGCAGCTCCGGTCCCAAAGTGAGTTCGCCGGGACTGCGCTGCAGAGCGCCGATCAGCGCCGCCGATACCTGCCCTCTCGGGGGCGGCAGCACCACGGGTTGATCGTGCAGGGACACGTCGTACGAGCGGGCCCCGGCCGGGTTCGCCACTGGCGACGGCGTCTGGTGGGACCCCGCCTGCAACGTCACGACCTTCGCCTTGCTGCAGCGGCGGGTGAGGGTGGAAGCTCCATCGGATGTCCTTCCGAGGCAGCGGTGGCCGTTCCCCCCGGAGGCACTGGTGGAGGCAAACGGATCCGCTGATCAATGCCCAAAGATCGGATCACAGCATCTACCCCCTCCGTTCTGAAGAGGCATTACAAAGGTACACGTCACTCTGACAGTAGTAGGGGCGTGCGATCACACAAGCGGCGGGTGATCGCGGCCCAGCCGCTCACACGGATCTAGGGGCGCCTTCGTCGCGTGGCGCCATGGCATCTCCCGGGGTCACTTCCTCCCGAGTCGATTGCCGCGGCGGCCAGTGGTCCGGGCTGCCTTAGCCGCAGCGCCAACCTCTGTCGTCTCCCCGCTGGATGCTGTGATGCCAGCGTTGTTCTCCAGATGGGCCCGGATGAACCACTGGAACAGCTCCAGCTGCTTGGTGTGGTCGATCAGCATGTCCTCGGTGACGGGGTCCACGTCGCTCACGGCTGTGATCGCCGCCCGCTCGTCGGAGATGACACCGTCGTAGACCAGGTTCAGTGCTGCCAGGTGCTCAACGGTGGAGGCGCGGCCGAGGGAGTACTCGTTCCAGGTTCGGTCGGACGCGATTGCACCTGGAGTGCCCACCGGCGCGACACCAAGGGTCGCCATCCTCTCGGCGGTTTCGTCCACCATGGCGCGCACGGCGTCGATCTGTGGGTCCAACATCTCGTGCACACCGATGAAGTCAGGACCCACCACGTTCCAGTGCGCATGCTTGAGGGTCAGCTGCAAGTCGTTGAGTGCATGCAGCCGCATCTGGAGAATGTCCCCCACGCCGTGGCCCTCTTCCAGACCTATGCCTGGAACGGTGTAGTCGCTGTCAGGTCCAGCCTTCTTCGTCGTTCGAACAGCCATTCTCTGCGCCTTTCGTCGGATTCGCCTGGCGGCCGACGTCATCGTCACCGCGCCTGTCTGCACACCCAGTGACGTGTGTGCTCTGCACACCCGATCGTGTTGTGCGCTCTGCCCCCCGTGATGGGGTGCTCTGCACACCCAGTGATGTGGTGCCGACAACGACTGTACGACGCACCTTCAGAGCGGGGCATCCGGGTGGCTGTCCAGCCGAGAGGAGCTAGTCGTCGCCGTCCTGGTTCTTCTGCGGGCCATCCTCGCGGTCACGCCTGTTCTGTCGACCCTTCCAGTCACCTAGCCCAGCCAGTCCGGGAATGGTCACGCTGCGACCGGTGGTGAGCTCCTTCGGCGGGTCCTGGAAGGGCGTCTTCTTGGTTCCCTTCAGGTAGGAGTCCATGGTGGGCTTCCAGATCTTCATTCCGGCGTCGCCACTGCCTGTTCCCTCGAGAAGCGTCTTGCTCCTGGGCAGCAGATAGTTCTTCACCCCTCGACTGCGAAACCCGGCGCTGCCCTTGCGGAAGGGCTTCTTCTGGTTGTCGATCGAGATCATCGCCACCCCTACTACGTCGGGGGTGTACCCGGCGAACCAGACTGCCTCGTTGCTGTCGATGGTCCCGGTCTTGCCGGCCTGCGGTCGACCGTCGGAGATTATCGCCCGCTTGCCGGTGCCCTTGGTCATCACCGAGCTGAGCAGCTTGTTCATGCCGTCGGCGACGTCTTCAGAGATGACCCGCTTGCATTGAGCGTCGTGGATGGGGAGCGAGATCGCTTGCCTGGTGGTGATCTTTGCGACGATGACCGGGTTGCAGTGGATACCGCGCGCCGCGAAGGTGGCATAGGCCTCGGCCACGGAGAGCGGGCTCACCTCGACTGATCCGAGAGTGAAGGCCGGCTTGTTCTGGTAGAAGTCCACCAACGGTCGGTCCTCGGCGCTGCTTTTCACGCCGAGCTTCTCCGCCATCTTCGTCACCCGGCACATGCCGGCGGCGAACTCAAGCTGCACGAAGTAGGTGTTGACCGACTTCTCCGTGCCGCGGTACATGTTCATCACACCACTGGTACCGGTGGAGTTGGAGACATTCCACGCGCCCCACACCCGACGCTTCCCCTCGCAGGACCGGAACCTCTTACCGGAGAAGTTCATAGTTTGCCTGGCGTTGAACTTCTTGGTGAGCGGAATCCCTTTCTCCAGAGCCGCAGCTGCGGTGAATGCTTTGAAGGTGGAGCCGGCCTGATAACCCTGGATGCCCCCCATGGAGGGTTCCGCCGAGTAGTTCCAGTACGTCTGACCCTTCTTTAAGTTCGAACCCATCTCGGGACGGCTTTGCGCCATGGCGATGATCTGCCCAGTGCCTGGCTCAATCATGTTCATGGTCGAGATGACCGGATCGCGCGGGTCAACCACTGCACTGACCGCCTTTTGTGCGCGTCGCTGAGTTTCGCGGTCTACCTTTGTCTCGACAGTCAGACCGCCCCGCAGCAGGAGGTTCATCCGGTCCTCCACGGTCTTGCCTAGGCTGGGTGTCTTCTCCAACGTCTTGATCACGTACTGGCAAAGAAATGGGAACTCGCTGCCCACGCAGCCGTTGTGCATGGGCTGGATCTTGCGAACACTGAACTTCGACTTCTTCGCGGCCTTGAGCTGCCCTGCGGTAATCATCGTGAGCTCAGCCATCCTGTTCAGGACGACGTCGCGGCGTTCCAACGCGGCAGCCCGGTCGCTGACCGGGTTGTTGGTGTCCGGGTTCTGCACCAGCCCGGCCAGCATCGCCGCCTCTGCGAGCTCCAGGTTCTTGGCTGAGGTGTTGAAGTAGTAGCGCGCAGCCGCTTCGACGCCGTAGTTGCCCTGCCCGAAGTAGGCGATGTTGAGATACCGCTCCAAGATCTCGTCCTTGGACAGCTCGTCCTCCAGCGCGATCGCGTAGCGCAGCTCCTGAATCTTGCGTGCGTACGTGGTCTCCTGCGCGGCCTTGATGCCGGCCGCGTCGCCGACCTGGCGCGCCTTTTCAACCTGAACCATCTTCACGTACTGCTGAGTGATGCTGGAGCCGCCTTGAGTGCCGTTGGAGGAGGTCGAATTGCGGATCAGCGCGCGCAGCGTACCCCGAAAGTCCATTGCCCCATGCTGGTAGAACCGGTGGTCCTCAATTGCCAGCTGGGCCTGGCGCATCACGGGGGCGATGTCGCGCAGTGCGACGTAAACGCGGTTCTGGTCGTAGACGTACGCAAGAACCGATCCGTCGCTGAGCAGGATCTTCGATCGTTGAGGTTGTGCGGAGACGTCCATTTCCGCTGGGATAGCTTTCATCTCGGTCGCCACAGCACGCGAGCTGAGCCCGGCAATACCGGCCACGGGCAGGAAGAGTCCAGCGATCAGCACGCCTGCCAATGCACTTACCACGACGAACATCACCAATGAATAAAGCAGACGTATGGGTTTCGCCGACATGGGCTCAGCGTACGAAGTAGGCCGGGCCAGATGGCGCTCATTTGGGGCGTCCGAGATCGAATTGTGTCTAAACGTCACACGTCATCCAGACCGTCAATATTGGCCCCGCACAAGGTTTCTTGAGTGTACTTTTACCGCCCCTTTGACGGGCATGGATCGCCGCTTTTCCAGTGCCTCCCACTAGACCCACCGGCAGGCCAGGCCTGCCGCACCAGCGAGCGACATCTGCCGGCAGCAGGTGGCGCCCGCTGCCGACGCGAATGTGGTCAGGGAGCCCCGCGTTGCCTGCCTCACCCGTGCTGGCCCATCGAACAGTCGCCGGAAAGTAGTGCGATCGGGATCGACATGTCTCTACAC
>CADCUO010000179.1 GCA_902805915.1 uncultured Propionibacteriaceae bacterium
ATGATCGGTGAGCCAGTTGATGTCGCCGTCCTCGAACCGGCCGTGCGGGTCGGCCTGATCACCTACGACCACAATCTTCTACGATTTCGCCACCCCCTGGTCAAGTCCGGCATACTGCAGGTGGAGTCAACCGTGCGACGGCAGGCCGCGAATGCTGCGCTAGCGGATGTCCTGCAACACCAACCGCTACGCCGAGTTTGGTATCGCGCCCAATCCATCATCGGGACCGACGATGCGGTGGCCCAGGAACTCGAGGCGACTAGTACTGAGCTGGCCCGGCGGGGTTCCGCGACCTCGGCCATGACGACCCTTGAACGAGCGGCGCAGTTGACGCGTGATCCCGTTCAACGAGGCCGCCGACTGCTGCTTGCAGCTGAGCTCGCTGTCGGCGTGGGTCAGGCAGATCTCGTGGCCAGGCTGCTGGACGCCGCGTCGGTTCAGTCCTTGAGTGACCTCGACCACGCTCGGCTGGAATGGATCCGTGAGGTGTCCGGCGAGAGCGACTTCGGGGACCCGCGACGCGTCCTGCGACTGGTGGGCATCGCAGATCAGGCGTTTCGCGCCGCCGACGTCGATCTTGGGCTCAACGTGCTCGTGACTGCGGCCCTTCGTTGCTGGTGGGCCAACGCCGACCCGAGCGTCGGAGCGCGAGTGGTTGCGCTGGCGGAGGAGCACACGTCAGCCATCGATGGCGCCCGGTACGTCGCGGTGATTGCCATGGCAGAGCCGCTGCATCGTGGGCTGGTGGTTGACCGACTGCTGGCCGACGTCACTCCCGACCACGTGTCGGACCCTGAGGCGCTGTTGTTGTTAGGCATGGCGGCGTTCGCCATCGGAGACCAGCCGCGTGCCGCCGACTTCCTGGACCGAGCAGAGTCGCGGTGCCGACTCCAAGGAAGGCTGGGGGTCCTGACGAAGGTGCTGGCCTTGCAGAGCCCGGTGAGGATCGACCTCGGAGACTGGAGGGGAGCGGTTGCCGCAGTTGACGAGGGTCGCCGGCTTGCCGTGGACACGGGTCAGCCAGTCTGGGGCAGCGGCACCATGGCCAGCGACGCACGCGTGCATGCGCTCCTTGGGGACGTGCAGCGGGCGCGGAAACTGGCAGCCGCGGTAGAGGCGTCGGCTGGCCCGCGGAGAAACGCTTGTCTGATCTCCATCGTGCAGTTGTCGCGAGGCTTCGCACTGATCAGGGCGGGTCGTCACCTGGACGCCTTTGAGGCGCTCAAACGTACCTTCGACGTTGGTGACCCGAGTTGTCATGCTCGCGAGGCGCTCAGCGGGGTGACGTACCTTGCCGAGACTGGTGTTTATGCTGGCCGCCGTGATGAGGCTCGGGAGATCGTCGCACGGCTGGAAGTGATAGCACTGACGACGCCCTCGCCTATCCTGCATACGCACCTGTCCTACGCACGTGCCGTCCTTGCCGAGGACAGCGACGCCGAAGAGCTCTACGCATCGGCGCTGCAGCAGGACCTTGCCCGTTGGCCCTTGATCAAGGCGCGCATTCAGTTGGCCTACGGTTCGTGGCTCCGGCGACAGCGTCGAGCGATCCACGCCCGTTCGCCCCTGCGTTCCGCCGAGGATGCGCTGGAGCACGCTGGTGCCACTCTCTGGGCGGACCGAGCCAGGTCCGAACTCCGTGCCGCTGGAGAGCGCCAGGCGTCGCGAGAGGAGTCGCCGCTGAAGGTGGCGGTGAGCGCCCTGACCGCCCAAGAGATGCAGATCGCGCGATTAGCAGCGCAGGGCCTCTCAAACCGCGAGATTGGCGAGTGCCTCTTCCTTTCCCACCGCACCGTCGGCGCTCACCTGCGCAGCCTTTTTCCTAAGCTGGACGTCACGTCCCGAGGCCAGATCGCGGCTCGCTTGTCCACCTATGACGGAAGCTCACTTGCCTGAGCAACTTCCGGGACGTGAGTCAGGCAGTCCAACCACCGTCGATCACGACAGCCGAACCGGTCATGTAGCTGGCGCTGGGTGAGGCGATCCATGCCACCAAGCTGCCGACATCGGCCGCAGTGCCGAAGTAGCCAAGGGCAGTCAGTGCGGCCAGCTTCGGGGCTTCCGGTCCGCCTTTCGGGTTCCCGTCGGTGTCGATCGGCCCGGGATGGACGATGTTCACCGTAATTTGACGGGGTCCAAGCTCTCGAGCCAGACCCTGCGTGAAGGCGACCAGGGCCGCTTTGCTCATGCCGTAGATGGCACCGCCCGGAAAGGGGATGCTGACGGCGTTGATACTGCCGATCGTGATGATGCGACCGCCGTCGGGCATGTGCCTAAGAGCTTCCTGCGTCGCATAGATCGTTCCTCGGATGTTCAGATTGATGGTCTCTTCGATATGGCCGTTGCTGGTCTCGGCGAACGGTTCGAACCAGCCACCCCCAGCGTTGTTCACAAGGATGTCCAGTCGACCGAACGCGTCGACGACATCTCGAATCCCCTGCTGAATGCTGGCGGGGTCGGCACTGTCTGATCGCAGAGCCATGGCGTCGTCTTTAACGTGTTGAATCTCCGCGACCAACGCTTCAGCACGTTCACGCGATGCGCGGTACGTGATGGCCACCCGCGCACCTTGTTGCGCGAGCTCTCGAGCGATTCCCGCTCCCAGCCCTCGAGAGGCGCCGGTAACGAGCGCCGTCTTCCCTTCGAGTGGTGTGCTCCTAGTCGAAGTCAAGTGGACTACTCCTCATTGCGATGCGCGTTTCGCGGACCTATTGCTCGGGACATCAGCGACGGGCCGACGAATGCTATTGCCAGTAGTTCTCAACAACTGCCGTCGAACGGGGATGTGCCTCGTCGGCATTCAGTCCGTATTCACGCTTAGCGCGCCTTTGCCGCAACAGGTCCCAGCACTGATCGAGCTCCTCTTCCGCTGCGAGGAGTCCGAGGTGCTCCTCCTCCTCACTGAGGGATCCCGCCTGGCGCCGAAAGCGCAAGTTGTGCTCTCGATCGATCAGCGCAGCGATGCGAACCCGTATGCTGCCGTCGTCTTCCATGAAATCTCCTTGAGTGCGTGGGGTGGCAATATGGCGAGGACGATGACGTCTGCAACTACGCGAGAGGCCTCATGTCTCAGCTCGCAATTCGGCGTTCTCCAACTTCACTTGTGTCAACCTTCGACGAAGCGGCGCTAGCCCCTCGGAAAGCTCGGCGACCGAGTAGCGGGGCGTGATGTGCTGATCGCAGTTCCAGTCGTAGGCGGTGACTCGACGTGGATGTCTCGTTCGACCTCGGCTGGGTGGTCGGGCACTGACAGGTCGGACTGTCCGCCCACCGCGCTGCGCGTAATCGAGGAATATGAGGGCGACGCGATCGTCGTGTCCCATGTTGCCCACAGTGATGTACTGACGATTGCCCCGAAAATCGGCCCAGGCCACCGTACGGTCGTCCGGAGTGCGGACAAACTCGGGCGGACCTCGAAACTGCACGTAGGGCCACCGGTTTCGGCGACGGTGGCCAAGAAGAACCCGTCCCGTTGCGCGAGGAACCCCGTTCACCTTCACCGGTATGTCGGCACGGGCAATCATCTCCGGTTGATCGATCCGGTGCCCGAGCCGCTCTTGTGCTCGCCGGCTACCGTCGGCAACCTGAGCGTCACGGACGTGATCGCTGGAGGCGATGGAGTTGTGAGCCCTACTCATCCCCTTGCCGCCCAGCGCACGACCTCGACCGGCCCGGGGTGGGGCGGGCAACCCTAAAGAATCGCTGGAGGGCTGGGGCATGGTGTAATTCCTCTGCTTCTTCGTGCTCAGGGCGGGTCAGAGCGAAACAAGCGGGCAGTTTCGCATTGCGATCTCTTGGAGGAAGTCGGGAAGGTCTTGTTTGCACGTTCACTCATACTGACCGCACAGCACATGCTGTGCGGCCAGAACGCTGGCAACACACCGGCGGAAACGGGTCCCCTTTCGCTCCGTAGTTCGTCGGACCGGGCACCAGTCTCAAGCGGAGACGAGCTCGCAGGCCATAGCGGCCTCTAGGATCATCTGCGCGACTTCCTCGGGACGGGACACCGAGAGCGCATGAGCGGCGCCACCGACTTCCACAGCATTCCTTGCTCGAGCTCGTTCAGCCATGAACGCGTGCGCTCCGGCTGGAATGTTGCGGTCCAACTCTCCATAAATGAACCAGCTCGGGATGTCCTTCCACAGCGGGTCAGAACCCGCCGGGTCATTAAGTCCCGCTTCGGTGACCGGTCGCTGCATGACCGCCATCCGAGCCGCCATCTCAGGGCTGACATCGGCGGCGAACTGCTGGTGATAACGCTCCGGCAAGATGTACAGGTCGCTGCCACCATCGGCCAATCTGACGATCGTCAGGGTCTCCCCTAGAGTTCCACCCGACACTCTCGAGGAGAGCTCGGCACAACTCTCCCCTTCGTCCGGAGCAAAGCCACAAACGTAAACCAGGCCACGGATGTCACCGGCGCCCCGATCGACGTTACTGATCACCGTGCCACCGTAGGAATGACCCACCAACAGCACCGGATTGTCAACGGTGCGGACTAGGTCACTGGCAGCCTGGGCATCGTTCATTACGCCGCGCAACGGGTTTGCTGCCGCAAGTACGCGGTAGTTCCGCGAGAGCAACCGGTCTATGACGCCGTCCCAACTAGCGGACTCCGCGAAAGCACCGTGCACCAAGACGATCGTCGGTTTCATGATTTCCTTCCATAGGAGGGCAACAGCCAAACACGGTCGAGGGAGCCGCGGCATCGGTCAACCGACTGCGATCAAGTGCGATGCCGGCCTTCCCGACCACTCGGCCGGAGAGATCCCCACGTCCTTGGCCTGCTCCTCGCCTGAAAGTGGTGGGCTGGAGGAGTGCTGGGCACGAGGACTAGCGTCAATGGGTGACCATCTATCTCATCGTCGGCCTGCCCGGAGCTGCGAACACCACGCGAGCCAAGGAGTTGGAGGTTAGCGAGTCAGCCCTTCGTCTGACGCCGGACGACTGACAGTACACCGCGTCGAACGGCCTGCCGCGGCTCCGGGCCCAAGTCGCCGAACGCCTCCGCCAGGACGGCATCCCAGGCAGCGCCGACGACGTCTTGATCATCCAAGGGGGGCAACAGGGTCTCGACCTGGCCGCCAA
>CADCUO010000180.1 GCA_902805915.1 uncultured Propionibacteriaceae bacterium
CCGTCACGTCCGCCAGCAGCGGCGGCGACTCGAGCGGCTCGATGCTGTCCTCTTCGATGAAGCCGGTCGCCCCCTCCTCCAGGGCGTGGTAGTAGTGCTCGAAGACGGCGATGGCCTGCTTGTGCACTCCAGCCGCCGCCATCTTCTCCGTGGCGCTTTTCAGTCCCTCTTGGCTCATAAGCCGATCGTAGGGGAGGTCAGGCGAAGGCTGGTGCCAAGGTGTCGCCGAGGCCCAGGCGCAGGTGGACCCGGCGTGCTCAGTCCGTGATGTCGGCCACGGTGGCGTCGTACGCGGCAACCAGGTCATCAACGTCGAGGAAGGAGGAGAAGCCATGCCCACCCGCACCCATCGCGAAGCGGGCACCGACCAGCCGCTGATCCACGACCAGGGGCCAGGGCGGAGTGCTACCGACCGGGGTGATGGTGCCGCGCTCGTAGCCGGTCGCCTGCAAGGCCAGCTCCGCGCTGGGGAGGGATAGCTTGTTCATCCCGAGCAGCGCCCTTAGCTTCGGCCACGCCAGCTGCCGATCGCCACCCACCATCGCAAACAGATAGCTCTCCTGGCCGCGCCGGATGACCAAGGTCTTAGCCAGGTCCTGCGGCCGGATCCCTAGCAGCGCGGCAGCCTCGATCAGGCTGCGGGCCGGCGGCCGGGCGCGTACCTCAACGGCCAGGCCTCGCGCGTCAGCGGCGGCCAGCATTCGCTCGGTGCCTAGTGGATAAGGGCTGTTCTGCTCCGTCATTGGTCAGGCGTAGCGTCGCAGACCTTTGACGTGCCAGCCCGACAGGGCGAAGGCGTCCTTGTCCGAGGTGTAGCGAACGTTCTTGGTTGACACTGTGACCCACTCGCCGGAGTACCACCTGTAGACCCGGGTCTGGCCGGTGTGGCCCTTGCCCGAGTCGCTGCGGAAGGCCGTCTTCATCGTCACGGTGACCTCGCCCTCGGCCGACTCCTTGCGGAAGATTCCCATGTTGAAGCTGTAGGAGCCGTCCACGCCCCAGCGGTCCGTCGGGTCGGTGTTGGTTGATTTGTACTCCCCCGCTGCGGGTGCTTTCAGGGTCACCAGTTTCCCGTCGCGGTAGGTGATGACGCGGAACTGTTGGAAGTGCGCGCCCATCTGGTCGCCGATGACGAGTTCCACTCCGGCCTCGCCGTCCACCGGTGCGGCGCCGAACCAGGGCGATTTGGCGAACCAGCGGACGTTTGTGCTGGTGGTCTGCATGGTTTGGCCGGTCGCAGTCTGAACCTGGACCGTGATCGTCCCTCCTGCTGCCGGTTTGTTGCTGACGATGCCCACCTGGTCCGGCTGGTCGTCGCCGTCCACATCGACGGTCGCAACCTTCGTGCACCCTGGGATGCCGGTACAGACATCGCTGGCGGTGGTGGTGGTCACTAGCGGTCCGGGAGCAGGTTCCTTCGCTTTCAACATCGGCGGCACGACGAGAACGAGGGCCGCAGCCGTGACCACGGTCGATGCGATCAGAGTGGATCGGTTCACCGGCGAATCTCCGTACTTCGGAGCGAGCATGGGCGGGTTGTGTGGTCGGCGTTGATGGCCTAGACGCAGCGCATCAGACACTGGCGGCGGCCTGTCGATCGAACGGTACGCGTCTGCAGCGGCATCTCCCAGAGCCGAGACCTGCGGTGAGTCAATCGTTATATGAAAGCAGCGACGTACCGGCTGGCGGCTGAGCGTCTTCACCCTTCAACGTTCCGGCTTGGGCGCTGTGAGTCCTTTGGTGCCTAACATCGGTTCGTGCCCACCTTGCTGGCTCTGGCCGACGAACGCTTCATCTCCCTGACGACGTTCCGTCGTTCGGGGAAGGCCGTCTCCACGCCAGTGTGGGTGGGCCGCGACGGTGAGGCGCTGGTGGTGCTTACGCCCGCTCACAGCGGCAAGGTGAAGCGGCTGCGCCGGGACCCGAGGGTCGAGATCCGGCCCTGTGGGCGGTTCGGCAAGGTCTCGGCGGGTGTCGAGGCGATCGCCGGAAACGCCGAACTGCGGGAGGAGCCAGCCGACGTGGTACGCGCCAGAGCCACCATCCGGCGGACTTACCCGGTCGAGTCGCGCGTCTTTCTGGGCATCGAACGTCTGGGAGAGCGACTACGAGGGCGGCCACCCGCACCGCGGCTTGCTCTGCACATCACCCCGACCCCGAGGGAGCCCCCAGTAGCATCCCTGGCTGGCGAATCGGGTGGCCCTTCGCGGCTTACGGGTGCGCAGCGTGCCGTTCGCCGAAGATCATCTCCTCATTGAGAGCGGACGTCTGCACGACCAGAACATCGCAGACGGCTTTTCTCACGATCTCGCGGGGTACCGATCCCAGCGCCTCGCCCTCCTCCGCACCGAGTCCGCGATTGCCTACCACGATCAGGCTCGCCGGGCTGTCGGCCGCCACCCGCAGCAGCGCCTCTGCAGGCGGCGCGGCGACGATCACCTGCTCGATGTCTCGGATCCGTTCCGAGGTCAGCTCCTTGACCGACTTTCGCAGGGCATCCCGGGCCGCGTTCTTGCCGTACAGCAGTTTGCGGCCGTCAATCTGTTCAGCTCGCTCGGTTTCGCTCCCGGGGTCGTAGGCCGAGACCACAACCATCCTCGCTTCAGCGGCGGCCGCCACCTCATGCGCCCTGGCGACTGCGTACAGGGCTGACGGGGAGCCGTCGGACCCGACTACGACCCGGTCATAGACGGTGATCTCGCGCTGGCCGCCGAGCGGCATGACGGTCGACTCCTCGTCCGCGCGGGGCGGGTTGACCCACAGCATGGCCAGCGCTGCACAACCGAGCAGCGCGCCCGCCAGCAAGATGGCGTTGGTGCCGCGGTCACCCAGCAGGTTCTCGAAGATCCACCCGAAGGTCAGCGTCTGAATCAGCATCGGGACGACGATCATCATGTTCAAGATGCCCATGTAGACACCGGTGCGTTCCCGGGGAACCATGCTCGCGACCATCAGGTAGGGCACGCCGACCATGCTGGCCCAGCAGATGCCGAGGCCGATCATCGGCACCAGCGTCAGCAGCTGGTTGTCGATGGTTGACAGCCACGCCAGCGAGAGGCCGGCCAGCGCAAGCGTGCCGGCGTGCACCTTCTTGCCGCCGTAGCGGTGGCACAACGGCAGTAGGAACAAGGCGGAGAGCATGGTGACGAAGTTGTAGGTGCCGTTCATCATGCCGACCCAGCCGGCCGCCTCCTCATAGCCAGGAGTGTCGGGGGCTGCGTTCCAGACCGACTCGGCGACGCTGACGCTGACGAACTGCCAGTAGATGAACATCGCGTACCACTGGAACAGAAAGGCCAGGCCGATCTTGTGCATGCCGATCGGCATCACCTTCACGGCCTCGGCGATCTCGCGGACCGTGGCGGGGAGCCCCTTCGACTGCGTTCGGATGTGCGCCAGCTCTTCGTCAGTCGGCGTGACC
>CADCUO010000181.1 GCA_902805915.1 uncultured Propionibacteriaceae bacterium
CGCAGCGAGCCCACCGCGATCCGCTTGATCATCGGCAGCTCGCGGTCGGCGGTGAAGCCATGCACGTAGCGCGGAGTCACAGCGGTGTCGTCGACCACCACGCCCGCCGCCTTGGCGCTGGCGCGGCCCGCCGCCGCGCCGACGTCGTCGACGGAGGCGGCCGCCAGCTTTGCCATCGCGGCCACGTCGTCGAACAACGCGACGATGCCGCCGCTCACCGAGGGGATCGCAATCGCGGGATCATGGACTCACGCTACCCGTCCTACAGGGGCCGCCTCTAAGCACCCGGGTGCTCTAACCCGACCCAGCAACGACAGACCCCCTTGCTCGTAAGCCATGGTCTGAATTGCCGACTTCAACCCGAGGGCGGGCTGAGGGCAGCCTTCCTGACCCACCATTCGTGACAAGAACTCCACCGCTGTCGAGTCCTGGGACCTCAACCGGCTCCGTGGCGCACAATGAGGGATGCCGCCTGTGCCATGTGTAACCCCCCTCCTGGAGTTCGACGACAGCTCTCCAGCCTTCATCGAGCCCTCAGAGCAGGTACCTGTGATCGACGTACCCGAGGCGTGCGTCGTCACGTTCTTCGGTGACGCGGTGCGGCGGCTGCGCGAGGACGGTCGGGCACGGGTCCTCACCGATAACGCTTGGGAGGACGGGCCTCACCCCCTGCTGGAAATTGAGCACGATGGACAGCGGGTGGCACTGATGCACTCCGGCGTCGGGGCGCCCCTAGCCGGCGCGCTCCTCGAGGAGGTCATCGCAATAGGCTGCCGCGCGTTCGTCGTCTGCGGCGGCGCTGGGGTGCTGCGCTCAGACCTCGTCCTGGGCCACCTGATCGTCGTGGATTCCGCGCTGCGCGACGAAGGCACCTCGCACCACTATCTGCCTGTTGGGCGTCACGTCGACGCCGATCCCACCGCGGTCGACGTGCTGACGCGTCTACTCGATGAGCGCGGCGTCGCCTATCAAGCAGGACGGGTGTGGACCACAGACGCCCCATACCGGGAGACACCAGCCAAGATCGAGTCGCGCCGCACCGAGGGCTGCATCGCGGTGGAGATGGAGGCTGCCGCGTTGGCCGCGGTCGCCCGCTTCCGTGGAGTGCCACTGGGTCACCTGCTCTACGGCGGGCGACGACTTGTCCGGTGCCGCCTGGGACAACCGCTCCTGGCAGACCCAAGCAGACGTCCGCGACAACCTCCTCAACCTCGCCGCATCCGCCGCCCTCCAACTTTTGGCTGCCACCTCAGGACACGTTTCATAAGCGACGGGCTGGCGGCAAGCTGGCGGTGGCACGGGGGAACGGCTAACGACACACCGTCGTTGGCCTCCGGAACCGACAGGGCTGCCCCAGCCGTCGAGATTCCACTAGGAGGAAGCCCAGGGCCGTGTCAGGTACGTCCTCCAGCCGGAACGATCTACCCGTTCAGGGCTGCCACCGCATCCACCTCGACGAGCTGGTCGGGATAGCCGAGAGAGGCCACGCCCAACAGCGTGCTCGGCGGGTCGTGCGGGGCCAGGGCATCGCGAACCACCTCCCAAACGGCTGCAAGGTCTCGCTGGTCGCTGGAAGCGACGTAGATCGTCGTGCGAACGATGTCGCTGAAAGACGCACCGGCGTCGCTCAGGCTGACGTCCAAGTTGGCGATTGCTTGTGTCGCCTGAGCTCGCACATCACCGCGGCCGACAGTTACCCCGTCCCTGTCCAACGGGCAGGCTCCGGCAGTGAAGATCAAGCGTGAGCCTGAACTGACGATGGCGGCGTAGGCGTACTCGGCCATGCTGGCCAGATCAGGACTGCGAACTAGGCGGTTGGCGTCAGGCATGCCACCTATATTGGCCCCGGATTCGCAGAAGCTGCGACCAGATATGGCGTACAGCTGCTACGGCCGCCCGTATGGCGAAGGTGTGACAGGTTGTTCGCGGCGGAGCTTGACGACCGGACGGACGACTTGCTCGCTCAACGCTTGCCCAAACCTCTAACCAAGCGGCGCTTGGCCCGTGCACGCGCCCGACCCGGATCGCTGTCCAGCCGGCTCGCTCAACCACCGCACGGAGCTCGGGTTCCAACCAGTAGATGAATAGTCGGGGCGCAGCCACCGGGCCGTGACCCGACCACGCCTCACCCTCACCTTCCTTGACCGAGAAGCGCAATAATCCGCCCTGACGAGTGACCGCACGCAGCCGGGTCAGGACCGTCGGCAGGTCAGCCCGGTGGACATGGAGCAGGCACGCGTTGGCCCAGACGGCGTCGCACAACTCCTTGGGCCGGGCGGGATCCCGCAGGTCGTCGCAGACGGGTCGAGGATGTCGGCGGCGTATCCCTCTCGACGCAGCAGGTCGACGAAGGCCGGGGTGATATCCGTGCGGCGCACATGCAGACCGTGGATCTCCAGATAGGCCGCATCGCGGGCCGCCGCCGCTGCCGATCTCCAAGACCCGCCCACTCACGCCGACTCAGGCAATGAAGTCCTCGAGCTGGCATCGGACGTAGTCCGGCAAGTTGTGGTTGCCGTCTCGATATGCCGCCGCGTAGGAGCCGTAGGCGGCGATCGTCTCGTGCGTCACCACCCAATCATCATTCGAGATTGGTGCTCCGGACCCGCCAGGCAATCCCGCACGCCGACGACTTACGGGTGGTGTCCGAGTCGGCAGCTGGCGTAGGTCTTGATGCTGTGGAGAGCCACGTTGCAGGAGTGGGATTCGACAAGCGCGATGGTGTACACGTATCAGCGGAGCGCGGTGACCCACCGCACGGCGTGCGACGCGTTCTGGCGTCGCTGCTCGTATTGGAAACCCAGCACTAGCAAGGCGACACCGACGGCCCCGAAGCTGACCCAACGTGGCACGCCAACGGCGTAGGGCGCGAGCTGCGCGACCGCCACCACACACGCCGCGAGTGCGCCGCTGAGAAAGGGCGCCTGCCAGCGCAGCGAGATCCCAGCCACCATGACTGCAGCGGCGACCGCGAGCACCACCACCGGCCGGGTAAGCGATGGATCGCCGACGGTGGCGAAGGCGGACGGCAGCAGACCCACGCTGACGGCGGGCCCGACCGTCAGCCACGACGGGGAATCGGGCTGGCGGCGAAGCCGCACCAAGCCGACCACCAGGGCGAGCGCCGCGAAAGGCAGGGAGTAGGCCTCCACGATGGCGACGTCGCTGGCCGACATTTGGACGGTGATACCGGCCGAGCACAGCAGCACTCCGGACCAGGCGACGCGCCCGCGCTGCGGGCGGATCCCGTACGCCAGCGCGACCGCGCCCAGACCGGCGAGCACGGGAGCCCACGGCGCTGACCAGGAGAGCACCGAAGGCGACGAGCTGCGCTGTGGCGGCGGTAACCCCTACCCGGGCGGTGGCCAGGTCGGCAGCGGTCCCAACCGTAATCGCGGGCACCACGGCAGCGACAACTGCCAGCAGGGCCACCCAGGCGAGACCACTCTGCGCGGCCACCGCTACCGCCTGCAGCGCGCCGCCAAGCAGGGTGGTGACGGCCAGCACCGGATGGGTGGCGGCCGCCCGCGTCAGGCTGTGATGGAGACGGGCCGTCCAGCCGGCTCCCAGCGCCACGACCAGGCCGACGGCGTAGATAAGACCGCCCTCACCGAGCAGCGGCACGTCCACCGCCACCGCGGGCGCGAGCAGCCAGGTCAAGACGAGATAGCCGCCGAAGACAGCGGCCAACGGACGCCGGTAGCAGGCCCAGCCGTGCGACAGCCGTTGACTCCCCCAACCGGCGAGCGCTGCGACCACGGCGCAGACCACGGTCGCGCCGGGACCGGAGGCCTCGACGGCCACCAAACCTAGGAGGGGAGCGGCGGTCGCGGCCAGCACTGCGGCGAGGCGGAAAGTCGCGGCGGTGCGCTCGAGCAGGGGCGGAGAGACCAGGACGAGAACCAGGGTCAGGCCGCGGTCACCCAGGCCGCGTAGCCCCATAGATCGACGGCGCTCAGCCCGGCCAGGTCGAGCCAGTGCGCGGCGGCCGCATCCACCAGAGCAAGCGCGGCTGCGAGGACCGCCAGCGCCTCCGCCGAAGCACGCAACCCTCGCTGCGCAACCGCAACGCTGCTGCCGCCGGCGACTAGAGTGACCAGCGCCATGGCGGCCACCAGGCCGCCGACCCCGATCACGTCCCAAGCGACCGCCAAGAAGACCGATGCGGCGACCAGGACCAGCAGCGCCCCCACCGCGAGCAGCACCTGCTGCGCGGGCAGACCCTGTCTCGGCTGCGGACCGGCGGAAGGTGCGTCCTGCAGCGTCACAAGCGGGACTCCGACGGCTGGCACTGGCGCGCTCTGCAGATCCGTCAGCAGGACCATGCGGCGTTGCTGCAGCGCCGCCCCCACCAGGGACAGCCTGCAGAACGGGCACCTGCTGGCGGCTGGAGGCAGCACAACCCCACAAGACGGGCAGGGTACGGTGCGGGGCACGGTCACCTGTCGACGTCACACGGTGGCGAGGGCACGTTTCAGTCCCCCCGGCGACCCTCCTGTGACGACTGACGCGCAACCAGGCCCACCGGTTCCCTCGAGCTCACGCACCCGGTGCGCCCACGCACCAGAACCAACGTCCTACAAGGAGCCCACGGCTACGCTCACTCAGCCATAGCCGTGCAGAGCGTCGCTGCACATGGGGGAAGGTCCAACGACACGGGAGCGTGAGGCGCTCTCCACCTGCTCGCTATGGCGAGTTTGGCACCAAAGCCGAGCAGCGCCGCGCCGGTAAGCGCGTCGAGCGCACGGCGCACGGGTCGTCGGGTCAGCACTCGACGAGCGCGGTCGAACCCGCTGACGTGCACCGGCAGGTAGCGGAGGGACAGTGCGGCGTGGCTCAGGGCGAGCGCCAGAAGGGAGCGCAGCGGGGCCTGCGGGCCGAGCAACTGCGGCAGAACGGCGAGGTAGAAGACGAGCACCTTGGGGTTGATGATGTTGGACAGGAAGCCTGACGCCAATGGGGCACGGCACAGGAAAACACCGGCCGGCTCGCTGGCTACTAGTACCTTTCGACCATCCGACCCTCGCCGCGCCTAGCCGAGGGTTGACCGGCACACGGCTGCAGCAGGCGGAACGACAATCGAGACGGTCAGCTGGGTGCGGACGTGGACAGACTGGCTTCGATCGCTGCCTCTACATGCAGTCGAGTAGTGGGGAAGACCGGCACGGCGCTGTCGGCCGGCATGACGAGCAGCTCGATCTCCGTGCAGCCGAGAACGATCCCCTGCGCGCCCGCGCCGACGAGACGGCTGATTACCTCGCGGTAAGTCTGCCGGGACTCTTCCTGCACAACTCCTAAGCACAGCTCCTCGTAGATGATGCGGTGCACCTCGATCCGGTCCTCTGCGGGCGGAACGAGCACGGTAAGTCCGTGACCGGCGAGCCGGTCGCGGTAAAACGTCTGCTCCATGGTGAAGGCGGTGCCCAACAGGCCGACGACGTCCTGCCCGGACCTTCGTACCGCCAGTGCAACGACGTCGGCGATATGGAGCAGCGGGATGCCGACGGCGAGCTGCAGCTGGTCAGCAACCAGATGCATCGTGTTGCTACACAACAGGAGCAGGTCCGCACCAGCGGCCTCAAGGCCCTTGGCAGTCTCGGCGAGCAAGGCGCCAGCCTCGTCCCACCGGCCGGTGACCTGGAGCGCTTCGATATCGGCGAAGTCCACCGATCCCAGGACCAGTCGGGCGGAATGCAGCCCGCCCAGGCGATCGCGGATTAACTCGTTAGCCAGCCGGTAGTACTCCGCGCTGGACTCCCAGCTCATCCCGCCCACCATGCCGATCACCCGCGGGCCGCTCGCCGTCACAGCTACAGTTTGGCATTGGTCGCTGCCTGGCGCGCCTCGACTGGTGCGACTCTTCGACCATCACCCAATGTTCAGCGGGCCGTGGGCGAAGACACCATCGCGCATACGGAGGGCATGCTCAGACACTCGAGTCACCAGGCTCTCGGGGAAGGCATAGCCCAGCGATTCTGCAACTTCTTCGGCCGTGCGGCCGAACAGAGCGACCATCGCGAAGAGCGATTCCCAGTTCCTCTCAGGTTCAGCATCGGAGAAGGTGCGTTCCAGCTCAGCCCAGACCTCGGCGGACAGATACGCCTTGAGTCCCTTGCCGAGATTGCCTGTCTTGAGCGACCACGCGTGGTCGCACTCGATCCGCCACTCCAGCATGGGGACGAGGTAGTTGAACCGCATGTCGAAGTCGAGCACCCACTTCGCCGGCAGGAGCTGATCGCGCAGGAGGCTCTTGGCGACGTAGGGCACGCCGATGAGGAAGTCGGTCACGAGACGCAGGTACGTAGCCTCATCAGGTCGCGCCGGGATGTAGGAGCTGAAGGTTGGGGGCGGCAGCTCTGCAGTCAGGCCATCTTTGTCAACCAGGATTCGATAGCCGGCATTCAACTCAGGGTGCGGGTCTGGCCCAGCCATCACCTCCGCGAACCACTGGTGTGACCACAACCCGAAGTCGATCTTGAGACCGTCGGTGTAGTTGACGACCGAACTGACCCGCTCGGCTCCCGTCAACGGGTCTACTTCGAGCGGGTCCCAGTACGCGATGAGGACATCCCCGAAGTCGGTCAGCCAGGTGGTGTCGTCCAGCATGGGTCGGACTTCGTCGACGACGAGGATGACGTCGTAGTCGGAGTAGGCATCGACATGCGCGTACGGAATGGCTCGCGTGCTGGTAATGATGAGCGAGCGCACGTCTTGGCGGTCCTCGGCCCAGTGGGTGAGTCGATCAATCGTCGTGTCCTCGCTGTACACGGTGTCCTGGTCCTCCCGTAGCTGATCCTTCACCACCTTGGGCACCAGGGGAGGCCGTCCGCGACACTGTCCTGTGGTGTCACCGTTCGACCCACATCGGTGCATAACAACCGTCTCACGAGCCCCCGGTTCTCGGCTTGCAACGACCGGCCAGTAGAACTCCAGCTGAATGTTGTCAGGGTCTGGGAATCTGACCATTGCCGTCGAGGCGCACTCAGGCTCCTTGACCGTCAGCATGACGACGATCAGGCCCGTGAGTGTCCGTGGCATGGTTGCCAGTCTCCGTGCCACCGAGTTACTCGGCTTGCACCTCAAAGATGTGCCCAAGGCTGACCTATGCCGGATGGCGGAAGGTTCCCGCGAGGACGGGTGTCAGGGATTGTAAAGCACGCTTACCCGACTCGTTTCCTTTGAGCCTCCCCAAGGAACTCGTGCACCACGCGGTGGGCATTGCTATAAGCATCGACCGTTCTGCTAGCGATATCGCCCGCAATATCCAGTGGAACGCTCAGCGGGACCTCTGCAGCCGAATTCAAAAAGCTTGCAGGAGCGGACGGCTAACCATACGGTGCCTCGGGTGACGTCACTGGTGTCGTACCGCCCTCTTCCGCTGGACCTGTCAGACGTTCGTTACGCTCACGGCCCTGATTCTGTTGTCCAACCGGGTGTGCCTGCCGGTGAGACCGTCGAGTTCAACTGGACCCACAGCACGGCCTATCCCGGGACGTCACGGAAGTTTTGGGTGCACGTACCAGCGGCGTACACAGCTGCTGAACCGGCGGCGCTGATGGTATTTCAGGACGGGCAGTGGTCCCTGGACCCTCAGGGGGAGGTCCGTGGCGGCATCGTATTGGACAACCTGGTCCATCGGCACGACATCCCGGTCACCATCGGCGTCTTCGTCGACCCCGGCGTACTCCACGATGCCGAGGATCCGAAGAACCGCAACGTCGAGTACGACGCGTTCGACGACCGCTACGTCAGCTTCCTCCTGGACGAGATCATTCCTCAGGTCACGCAGCGCTACGCCATCACCGAGGACCCCCACCGCTGGGGCATCTGCGGGGGCAGCAGCGGAGGGAACTGTGCCTTCACCGCAGCATGGTTCCGTCCGGACAAGTTCCGTCGGGTCATCGGCTTCCTGTCCAGCTTCGCGCAGATGCCGGGCGGCAACCCTTACCCTGAACTGATTCCGAGCGTTGCCCGCAGACCGCTCCACGTCTTCTTGCAGGCTGGCCACCGCGACCTGCATTGGAACGAAACCGAGGGGAACTGGCTCGCGCACAACCTCCGCGTCGCGGCCGCTCTCGCCGAAGCAGGTTATGACTTCAGGCTGGTCCTGGGCGACGGTGGTCACAGCCCCAACCACGGTGGCGTCCTACTGCCCGA
>CADCUO010000182.1 GCA_902805915.1 uncultured Propionibacteriaceae bacterium
CATGCAGCGCAACTATGACCCCAACGGCGGCGGTCAGCCGTACCTTGAATGGCTGGGCTTCTCGTCCCTCGGCCGTCAGCAGAGATCTCAGGCCAGCGGTTCGGAAGCTGGAACTGGTGACGCTATCGGTCATCGCTTGTCCTCGAGGTGTTGCGACTGCCTGTCAACACGAACACGGCTGCGAACGTAGCATGAAAGCGGTCACCGAGCTCTCAACTGCTGCCGCTAATTGCCCAGCTGGCCCCTATCCTCGCGGTCGGAATTTGTCCGCCACTTCCTCAACGCCGCTGGTCACAGCGGTATTCATCACCTCCGGCGGCACAAACGGCGACCGTTTTGATTACAGCGACGATCGACTATTTCGCAGAGAATTCCTTTGGTGTCTCGCTGCCAGTGCCGCAGAAGTAGCCGACCTCAGACGACCCGCCCGTGTACGACCTGGACCAGTCCGGCGCCCAGCGCGTGCTTGCGACCCTCCACCTCCACCCAGAGCGGTCCGCCGAACGGTGCCCACTCCAGGACCTGCAGAACCGATCCCAACCCGATCCCGAGGGCGGAAAGGTGCCGCAGTGCGCCGCTGTCGCGGTCGCAAACCCGCTCCACGACAAACGAGCTGCCCGGAGGCGCAACGGTCAATGAGCTCGCCCAGTCCTCAACGTGCACGCCGCGAGCCGGTGGAATGGGGTCGCCGTGCGGGTCGTGCGTGGGGTGCTTCAGAAGTGCGTCGATTCGCTCCGCCAGCCGGTCGCTCAGGCCATGCTCCAAGACCTCGGCCTCTTCATGTACCTGATCCCAGGTGAAGTCGAGCACCTCAGCCAGGAATGTCTCCAGCAGCCGGTGCCGTCGCACCACGCCCCACGCGTGCCGTAGTCCGTGCTCGGTCAGCTCCACCTGGTGGTCGTCGGAGCGCCGAACCAGGTCCGAGGCCTCAAGCCGCTTCAACATCGCCGAGACCGTGGGCGCGGCCAGCCCCAGCTCTCCAGCTAGCGCAGACGTCGTTGCGCCCCCGCGTCGCGTGCAGAGCTCGAACACAGTCTTGAGGTAGTCCTCCACCACGTCTGTATGGGTGAGCGCGCAGCAGTCCTGCTGCCGGCGCGCGAGTCGTATTCCCATTCCCTGATGTTAGACGGTCTACCGTCCACGTGGGCAGGGTACAACACGTCCAGGAAACTCTGTAGCACCAAAACGAGTTTAGTGGAATGCATAGGCTGATTCGTCCGAAGCTCTATGTCCACCCTCCAGGCGCTCTATTGGGCTGGATCCTTGACTCGCGCCTAGGTGAATTATTCACAAGTTTCTCCACATGCTGTGGATATGGCGGTGGCAAAGCGCTCCTCATTTCCACTTCCTATACAGCGCCAACGCGACTGGGCGGTATGAGGCAAGCTACTGCTAGCCCGACGCTGGCCCATCTGCCGGTGGCGCCGGAGCCGGACCGCCGGTTGCAATATCTTCTGCCACGTCCCGCAGCCTTCGGTTCTCCCTCGTTGAGGCGCGCCGCATCACCAGGAAGGCGGTGTCGGAGTCGATCTGATAGCGCTGCATCAACACTGACTGTGCTTGCTTGATGAAATGCCGGGCCTCCATCGCTTGTATCAGCTGTTGCCGCTCCTTGGCATGGGTGAACGTGATCCGGGCAAGCTCGGCGAACCGTTCCACAGCCTCCAGGTCGGCCTCACTGAAGAAAGCCGGCTGACGTGAGTAGAGATTCAGTGCGCCGAAGGTGTGGTTAGGGGGAAGCGCCAGCCGGCCGCAGATCAGCGAAGCCCAACCGAGAGCTGCTGCCCGAGGGCCCCACACCGGCCATCGTGAATCTGTGCGTAAGTCGGTCGTAAAGTGGCTGCGGGCCTGGGTGATTGTGGTGAGGCACGGTCCCTCGTCACAGATCATCTGCAGGTCGGCTGCCTGCCGGCAGCTGTCGTCGGTAGCCGCCGCGACTGTGACGGTGCGACCCGACACCAACAAGATGCTCGCTGCATCAGCCCGAAAGGCGGCGCGGGTGCGATACAGCACTGCATTCAGTGTCTGCTCGAGGTCCTCGTCGTGGCTCATGTTGGTGACCGTCGCGACGAACTCCGATAGGTCAGCATTCAGAGCCGTCGTGTAATGGACTGACTCCACGAGGCACACCTTCTCACATCTACGTACCTCGATTGGTACGACGGTCCTGCATGGGACTGCACGCTCATTTGAGTCACGATTTGCAGAGCTGGCAGCGGCTATGCCATAAGGCACGACATCGGGATTGACAGCAGCCTGCGACAGTCACAAGGTTGATGGAGTTTTAGATCACGATCAGGAGGAGGGGGACAATGCGCAAAGTGGTGCACTTCGAGATCCCAGTAACCGATCTCGATCGAGCGAAGGACTTCTACAGTTCTGTCTTCGAGTGGCAGCTCCAGACGATGCCCATGCCCGGTGGCGACTACACCGTCGTGATGACGACGCCAGTGGACGAGCAAACCCAGATGCCCACCGAACCCGGGGCGATCAACGGCGGCATGATGCAGCGCGACGAACGTACGCCGTCCCCGGTGCTTACGATCGACGTCGATGCCATCGATGACGCTCTGGAGCAGGTTGAGGCCCGTGGCGGTGCCACCGTCACGCCCAGGACTCCGATTCCCGGGATGGGGGCGTTCGCCTACTTCAAGGACCCGGAGGGCAACGTGCTCGGCCTGTGGGAGAACACTCCTTGAGGCTAGGCTCGGCGGGCCCGCAAGGCGTGGGACCTGAGATCAGGCCTCAGGTTCCGCAGAAGGTCCGGTAGGCGCCGAAGTCCTCCGGGGCGGGGGCGGCGTAACGCTCGAGACCAGGGCGCTGGACGTAGGGGCTAGCCACTGCGTCCAGCAGCCGGTCCAGCGGATCCAGGTCACCTCCGGTCGCGGCGGCAAGGGCCTCCTCGACCACGTGGTTGCGGGGGATGTAGATGGGGTTGACCCGGTCCATCAGGTCGGCGTCTGGGCCCAGGGCGCGCCAGCGCTTCATCCAGGCGTCAAACGTCGCGGGGTCGAGGAGCAGCCCGCGTACGGGGTCGGCGTCGCCGCGCGCGGCCCTAGCGAGAGCGCGGAAGAAGGACGTGTAGTCGACGCGGCTCTCCTGGAGCAAAGTGAGCAGCTCGTCGACCAGAGACGGGGCTATCTCCTCGGCCAGGCCGCTGGACAGGCCGAGCTTTGCCCGCATGCCGGCCGACCAGGCGTCGCTGTACTGGCGGCGGAACCCCCCGAGTGACTCCACCGCGAGTGCGACCGCCTTCTCCTGGTCGTCGTGGAGGAGCGGCAGCAGCGCCTCAGCCAGCCGCGCGAGGTTCCACTCCGCAACGACCGGCTGGTTGCCGTAGGCGTACCGACCGCCTTCGTCGATCGAGCTGTAGACCGTGGCCGGGTCGAAGGCCTCCAGGAAGGCGCACGGCCCGTAGTCGATCGTCTCCCCCGAGATCGTCATGTTGTCGGTGTTCATGACCCCATGGACGAACCCGACGAGCATCCACTGAGCTACCAGCGACGCCTGGGCGGCGATCACCGCCTCGAACAGTGCGAGATAGGGGTGCTCGGCATCGGCGGCGCCGGGGTGGTGACGGGTGATCGCGTGGTCGGCGAGGCGGCGCAGCAGGTCAGGGTCGCCAGTGGCCCGGGCGTACTGGAAGCTGCCTACCCGCAGATGGCTGCTCGCGACCCGGGTGAGCACCGCTCCAGGCAACATCGTCTCTCGACGCACCGGGCGTCCGGTCGCCACCACGGCGAGCGAACGGGTCGTGGGGATGTTCAGCGCGTGCATCGCCTCGCTGATGACGTACTCGCGCAGCATCGGGCCGACCGCGGCCAGGCCGTCCCCGCCGCGCGCGAACGGCGTGCGCCCGGAGCCCTTGAGGTGAAGGTCGCGAAGGCGGCCGTCGGGGTCGAGGAACTCACCGAGCAACAACGCGCGCCCATCGCCGAGACGGGGGGCGAACCCCCCGAACTGGTGCCCCGCGTATGCCTGCGCCACCGGAGCGGCGCCCGCCGGGACGACGGTGCCCACCAGCAGCCTCAGACCCTCGGGGCTCCGCAGCCACGCGGGGTCGAGGCCGAGCTCGACCGCCAGCGGCTCGTTCAGCACCAGCAGCCGCGGGTCGGGAGTCTCCGCGGCCTGCCAGGGGACAGCCATCTCCGCAAGCTCGCGGGCGAAGCGGTTGTCGAGGGTTACGGTCGGTGGCGCGACAGTCACACCACCGAGGATACGTGCAGCGCCGTGACCGGCTAGAACGCGCTCAACGCTGATCCGAGCATGGCCGCCCCAGCATCGGCCAGATCAGCCGCCGAACAACTTCGCGAGCTGGTCCCGGAACGTCAGAGCCGAAAGCGTGCCGAAGAGCAGGATCGACCAGACCAGCATTCCAAGGCGGAGGCCGCGGACCCCGATTGGTTCCGGCAAGGCCTTCCGGTTGATCAGAATCAGCAGTCCGGAGTAGATGAACATCATGAAGCCGCCGACCACGGCGGCGGTCACCAGCAAGACAATCGGCTGGTCGAAGCCGAGCAGCAGGACGAGGATGCCGACGCCGACCAGCCCCCACACGAGTCCGGCGTAGATCTTCGACTCGTTCGCCTCCCGGGCGTAGCTGGTCTTGATTACGTCAGCCGCCAGGCGGCTGGTGTAGTCGACGATGCCCAGCGCGGCGGCGAACAGGGAGAAGGATCCAATGATCCAGAAGAAGTACTTGAACCAGGAGCCGACCCGTTCCGCCAGTACCTCACCCTCGATCCGGATGAAGTTGATGTTGTTCGGCAACCCTTCGCGGCCGAAGACAGTCGAGTAGGCGAGCATCGAGGTGAACAGGATCGTCAGGAAGGTGATCAGCACGAAGGTGAAGACCTGCTCGATGTTGGCGAACTTCCACCATCCCCGCCACCGCGACATGTTTTCCGGGGTCGGCTCGAAAACGTAGCCGGTGGACGGTTTGGCTTCCGGCTGGCCGGTGATGGGGCTGACCAGCCGCGGTACGTAGGCTCCCATGCCGAAACCCTTGTCGCGGATCCAGTTGGCCTGCACCAGGTTCTGCCCGCCGCCGGCCCCGGCGAAGGCCAACGCACCGAGCAGAGTGGCGAAGCCAAGTGCCTCGACCGGTATCCGTGGCCGGGTGATGATCTGCGGAGCGTCGGCCCAGGCGTCGGCTCCCACCGCTACGATCGCTCCGACCACGAACAGCAGCACGACCGCCGCGACCTTGAGCATCTGCGCCCGCTCCAGCGCGACGTACACCACGGGAGCCAGCGTGAGGATCAGCCCGATCACCACCAGCATCCCGATGGCGATATAGGCCGGCGTTCCGCCGAAGATGTACGAGGCAAGGGTGGCGCTGCTGGTCGCCCAGCCGGGCCACAGGTTGGCGAGGTAGGTAAGGATCGCGAACACCAGGCCCCAGTGCCGCCAGTACCTGCTGAAGCCGGTCAGCGCCGTCTCGCCGGTGGCGAGGGTGTAGCGCTCGATCTCCAGGTTGATGAAGTACTGCGTCACCAGTCCAACCATGGCGGCCCAGACGAACACCAGTCCGACCTGGGATGCGATGTACGGAAAGAGAATGAACTCCCCCGATGCCAACCCCACGCCGGCAGCGATGATGCCAGGACCGATCAGCTTCCTGTACTTGGCCGGCGCCTCGGGCAGATCCCGCACCTGAGGCCGCGGCAGAATCTTTGTAGGGAAGCCTTCGGCGGCCGAAACACTGGTGGAACCCCTGGACGAGTCATCGCTGGCTGCCATGACGATATGCCTACCAGCGTGCGGCTGTGGGGGCAAGCACCGCCAGATCTCGACGCGGCGCGACATTGATACCAAGACTTGATTCCGGCAACGTCGGTGAAACCCCACAACCCAAGCGATGGCGGCTGAGTAGCCAGGTCCGCGACTAGCGAACGGTGAGTAGCGGCGTCCGCCGCTTGCCCCCTGGCTGGTTCCTGAGCGTGCCGATAGCGATCGACCGCATAAGCCAATTGTGCAAGACTTCCTAGAGTGGAGGAGCCCGAGTTGAGGCGCCGATTTGCCTCCAGCCCGGTTGCCTATCTGGCAACGGTGCGAGGAGATGGCCGGCCTCACGTTGTGCCGGTGGTCTTCGTCCTCGCCGGTGACATGGTCTACAGCGCCGTCGACGCCAAGCCGAAGAGGTCCTACCGGCTCCAGCGCCTAGTCAACATCGAGTCAGAGCCAAGGTGCTCCCTGCTTGTCGACCACTACGAGGAAGACTGGTCGAGGCTGTGGTGGGTTCGTGCCGACGGCGAGGCTTCGGTGTTAAACCCATCAGCCTCGCGCCAGGGATTGTCAGCGCTGGTGGAACGCCACGTCCAATACCGACGGTACCCGCCGCCCGGTCCACTGGTGGCGGTGCGGGTTACACATTGGAGCGGTTGGTCGGCGGAGCAGTGATCAAAGAGAGGTCGTGAGCATGGAGATCGGGATTGGCATTCCCAACAGTGTCGTGGGCACTTCCGGCGCGCAGTTGCTGGACTGGGCCCGACGGGCGGACAAGGCTGGCTTCTCAAGCCTCGCGTCCATCGGCGCGGTGTCTTATCCAAGCTATGAGGAGCTGACCGTCTTTGCCGCCGCGGGGGCGGTGACGGAGCGAATCGGCTTCATGTCCAACGTCTTGATCGCTCCCGCGAGGAGCGCCGCCGAGTTGGCCAAGCAGGCGGCGACCGTGCAGCAGATTACTGGTGGACGGCTGACGCTCGGCGTTGGTGTGGGGTGGCGCGAGAGCGATTACACCCTGACCGGGAAAGACTTTCACTCACGGGGACGCGACTTCGGGGCGTACCTCTCCGACCTGCAACGCGCCTGGCGCGGCGAGCCGCTGATGGAGGGAACCCGGCCGGCGGCCCCTGACCCTGGGCCGGGCGGTGTCCCGCTACTCATTGGAGGCATGACTGACGCGACCGTCCGCCGGGTCGTCGAATACGGTGTTGGCTGGACCGCTGGCGGACTACCGCCGGAGGCTTTGCCTTCCTTCATCGAGAAGGTGCGGAGTGCTTGGCGCGCGGCCCGCGACGGTGAGCCGCGGTTGGTTGGGCTGGTGTACTTCTCCCTCGGCGACACTGAGGCCGCGTCACGCGGCTCTCTCCTTGACTACTACGAGCCCATGGGCGCGGAGATGGCGGAGATGGTCGCCGGTAGTGCGCTCCGCTCACCAGCAGCGATTCGCGGGGCGGTGCAGGCGTACGAGGAGGTCGGGTTGGATGAGCTGATCTTCGACCCCACCGTCTCCGACCCCGGGCAGGCCGATCTGCTGGCTGAAGTGGTGTTGTAGATGCGCTGGCGAGCGCCGCGACGCTCTACCGCGTGCACAGCCCCGACACTCGGGTAGGGCCCGTTCTAGCCGTGGAGCGAGACGCTGACAGCACCCTCTGGGTTTGCGCGATCCGACCCGCACGCCAGGTTTCCACTATTCGCGAGCGGCGGTCCGGGCATTGAAGCGCTCGGTGGGCCATGGGATTGCGCACGCCACGCCTGTGGTCCCAGGCTGCATGGGTTCAACCGCTATCGAAGTCGTCCGCCCGATTGCGTGCTCGGTGCTGGACTCTTCCGGGACAGCTTTCGCCATAGCCAGCTAGATGGAATGTGCTGATCAAATAGCACGTACGCTGCCGTCGAGTCGACCACCAGGGTGCTCTCGAGCTCTCGCCGCTCGGAGCCCTCCCCGGCGAACAACAGCTCATCGTTGGGCGCCAACACCGTCTCATCGTCGGGGGTGAGGACGGGTTCGCCGTTGCGGAGCATCAGCAACGGCACCACCCGTAGTTGCCGATCTCGATCCTCGGGGCTCCGCAGCAGCTCACCGAGAGCCACCCTCCCCTCCGCGATCCAGCCGTCGAGAGCCGGCGCCTGCTCATGGTTCAGCGTGACCTTCCAAAGAGCCGGGAGCTCGCGACCGCAGTTGTACCGCAGCCGCTGGATGAGTTCGGCCGCCCACTGGTCACCCCTCGCCGGCATCTCCTGGATGAAGCGCCACAGCATCGGCGTGCTGACCTGGGCGTACACCTCGTGCGCAACCACCTCTGTCGGTACCAGCAGGGCGTCGACGCGCATGGCCTCGAACAAGGCTGCGCTGGCCGGCCGGTTCTGTCGCGCGGCGAGAAACAGCCGAGGGTTCAGCCGGCGGGCGGTGGCGAGCATCGAGAGGTTGGTGGTGTCGTCGTCGGTGCCGGCCACGAAGCCGACGGCGCTGGCGAGGTCAGCCCGGGCCAGCACCCTCGGGTCGGAGGCGTCCCCGACGATCACTCCCGGCTCGGGTTCGCCCCGCTCAAGCGGTTCGATGATGGTGACCTTGAGGCCGGCTGCCCGAAGGTCCCCGGTGACCTCCCGACCGAAGCGACCGTAGCCGCACATCACCCACCGGCCCTCGGTGGGTGGACTGCCTCGATCGGGCAGCTCGGCGCCCGGGCCCGCCTCCAGCCAGGTGAGCAGCTGATAGGACGCCGGGGCGTTCAGCGCCAGCCGTAGATGCTCGCCGAATCGGTCGAACGGGTTGACCACCGCCGGCGTCCCGAAGGCGCGCATCCGCTCCGCGATCGTGGCCGAGACAGTGCGCGAGACAACAGGCAGATCCGGACGAAGCAGGGCCGCCGTCATCGTAACGGCGAGGTTGGTCTCGTCGTTGTTGGTAAGCGCCAGCACGCCGGCGCAGAAGGGATGGTTGAGCCCGGCCGCTGTCAGGTGGTGCGGGTTGGCGGCGTCGCCCACCAGACCAGGGATGTCGGCGTGATAGGACCCCAGATCGAGGGCATCGACCCGGTCCGACGACTCGTCGATAACCACCAGCTGCTGTCCGAGCGAGTCGAAGGCCTTGGCGAGTAGCTCGCCGGCACGTCCGTAGCCGACCACCAACAGGAACGGCTCCCGCAGATGCGCCACCTTGCGGGTAAACCGCCGCAATGCCAGCGCCTGCCGAAACGACCGATCCTGGACCAGCGTCAGCAAAGAGCCGATCGCATATGCCCAGCCGATCACCGAGAGATAAATGGAGAAGGTGACCCAGAGCCGTTGCTGGGCTGTGAAGGGCCAGGGCAGCTCTCCGAACCCGATCGTCGTCGCCGTGTAGCTCATGAAGTAGAACGACTCGAAAAGGCTGATGTACGCAACGTTGCCCCCCGGGTCAACACCCGGGATCAAGGTGAGGCCGACAACGCTGACGGAGAAGATGATGATCAACGTGATCAGCGGCGCCCGCATCCTCCGCATGAACAAGAAGATGGTCGAGGATGCCTGGCTCACTGAGTCGATGTGAACGCGGACCGGAACGCGGCTCGGGGGGTGGCGACGGCTGAAAATTTGAGCGAAGAACAGCAGCGGGTTGCTCACGGGCGAACCAGCGTCAGCCGCGATGGAAGGTAACGGTCTCGATCACCAGCAGCACGACCGATACCACTTTGGCTAGCAGCGCGCCGCCGGACAGGGAGACCACGCTGGCCGTGGCGGCCGCGCTCATGCCCTCCGCAGAGATCTCCTGCGCCCAGACCCAGACGACGCTGGCCGCGACCAGCTGCAGGTCGGCTACCAGGCTGGTGGCCAGGTGTACGGCGCCGATCTGAGTTCGATCACCGAACTTGAGTACCGTCGCAATCAGGCTGACAGCAAGGGCTGCAAACAGCTCGTAGATGTTGTGCAGATCTGGATTGGAGATGTCACCGATGAAGAACCCGAAGTTGAGCGTTGCCGCGAGCAGCACGAAGAAGCCGAAGACGACCTTTTCGAGATTCATGCCTCTCCTCCCGCACCAGTTGCCGGTGCATGGTCGCCGATGGTGGAAGTGATCACACTGTCTCACGCCCGGTTGGGCCGCGACCTAGCGGTGGAGTGCCCTGCGTCCTCCCCAGTCCTTCGGTGACACCTCGCCTTGTAGCCGTATTCGCGAGTCGCGCTGTCGAGGTTCGGCTGACCTTGGCGCTGTGTCATCCGGACTCGGTACGCGTGAGAAGGGCTCGCTGGGGTTGGGGGTCCGGGATCGTCCCAATCTGGGATGGCTCGCTGTGGCGCCTTGTGGCAGCCGACCGTAGGGAGCGATGCTAAAGCCGTGAGGGCTTCCACGGCCGCCGCGGCGGTAGTGCAGCAAGCGGTCGGCGCGGTTATTGACGAGGCGCTGGAGGCGGGCCGCGTCGTGGGCGCGGTGGTGCTGGTGCACCATCAGGGCGAGCCGCTGTATGCCCGCGCTGCGGGCCACGCAGACCGCGAGGCCGGCATTTCGATGACGCTCGACACTGTGTTCCGGTGGGCCTCCCTCACCAAGCCGGTGGTGGCGGCCACTGCGCTGGCCCTGATGGAGCGTGGCTGGCTCGATCTCGATGATCCGGTTACACGATTCCTGCCGGACTTCCAACCGCGCCTGCCCGACGGCAGCGCGCCGACGATCACTGTCCGGCACCTCCTCACCCATACCGCCGGCCTCGCGTACCCCTCGCTCGCCCCGGACGATCCCTACGTGGCCGCGGGCGTCTCGCAAGGCTTGGACCAGCCGGGCATGTCGATGCTAGAGAACCTCCGCCGGATCGCCTCGGTGCCGCTGTGCTTTCGGCCGGGGACGGCGTGGCGCTACTCGATGGCCACCGACATCCTGGGCGCGATCATCGCTATCGTGCGGGGCAGGTCGTTGGCTGACGCGGTCGCCACCTACGTCACTGCCCCGCTGGGAATGCTCGATAGCGCATTTGTGGTCCAGGAGCCGGCGCGGTTGGCCGTACCCTACGCCGATGGCGATCCGCGAGCGGTGCGCATGGGTGAGCCACACCGTGTCGAGGAACTCGTGTTCTCACCGGCCCGCGCCTTTGACGAGCGGTCCTTCCAGTCCGGCGGTGGAGGCATGGTAGGCACCGCCGCCGACTTCATGACATTTCTTGAGACGCTGCGGACCGGCGGCGCACCGATATTGACCCGTAAGACGGTCGAGCTGGCCTCGCGCAATCAGGTCGGCAGCCTCCGCGAGCAGGAGGAGCCTGGCTGGGGCTTCGGTTTCCTCTCGGGGGTCCTCACTGATCCCCAGCGGGCCGGGTCACCAGCCGGGGCGGGAACGCTGTCGTGGGGCGGCGTTTACGGGCACTCGTGGTTCCAGGATCCTGCGGCAGAACTCAGCGTCGTTGGCCTGACCAACACCGCCCTGGAAGGCTGCAAGGGTTCATTCCCCGCTGAGGTCCAAGCCTCTATCTACGCCTCACTGCCTCTGGGTTGAAGGCGTGCCCGTTCGAGCGGAGGCCAACTACCGCACGCTCCTGTGTCGGTCACTGCTGGTCAGTAAGGCCGCCAGTCGGACCCGCGCCAGGAAAGCGCCACAGTCGACCGGCGCGGGTGGGAGACCAACCCCACAAATGAGCGATGTCCCGAGACGCCTGCTAACGGTGTCCCGAGACATCACAGTGGTGGAGCCAAGGGGA
>CADCUO010000183.1 GCA_902805915.1 uncultured Propionibacteriaceae bacterium
GGTGTGCTGCTGCTGGGGCTAGCGCTCACCGTCACCTCACTGGTTGCCCCCGAGCGGGTCTATCCATGGCTCGGTCTAGTCAGCGGAGTGCTGCTGGTAGCCATCGGAACGACCCTGCTGCGGGCTGCCATGCGTCGACCGCCGGTCATCGCGGCGGCTGCCCACGCACATGCACATCATGGAGGCTCCCCCCACACCCCGGATCACGGCCACGCGCATGATCGCATCGATACCGTCGACCACTCGCATGGACAGGCCCTTCACTCCCACGGGTTCTTTTCCCACACCCACCAGCCAACCCAACTCGGCACCCGGAGCTTGCTAGCCGTCGGCTTCACCGGCGGCCTCGTACCAAGCCCTTCCGCATTGCTCGTCCTGCTCGGTGGCATCGCGCTGGGACGGGCGTGGTTCGGGGTAGTCCTGGTCGTCGCCTACGGCATCGGAATGGCGGCTGCGCTGGTCGCCGTCGGACTGGCATTGGTGCGCGGCAGAGACTGGCTGGACCGGCATGCACATCGATTAGCCCCAAGGGGACGCGGCACGGCTGCAGCAAGGTTCATGCGACGTTGGCTGCCGGCCGCCACAAGCTCCCTTGTTATCTTGATCGGGCTAGGCGTCGCCGCCCGCGCAGCATCCTCCATCTAGCCATCCTCGCCAAGGAACTCGCGGTCGACACCAATCTGGATCACTGCCACTCTCCGAATACGTCAAGTCCAAGATGATGAGCGCGCTCAGCTGAGGCTCACCAACCTCGACCTAGTGGGCCGAACGCCGCAGCACAACAATCGGTTGCTATCGATGGCTGGATCTGATGGGTAACCCACGGCTCCACCACCTTTGCTGGGTCGGATCTGGGGCTGCGGTAAGACGCACGGATCCATGTGGAAGGAACATCGATGGCCACGCTAACGGAGCGAAACCTCGACGCCGAACCCTTGGCCCCGAACGGCCGGAGCCAGAAGCCAGAAAGTTGCGGGCTCCTGCTGATCCCGGTGCTGCTCTGCATCGGCATGCTCATCTTCGCGCTGGCCACCAAAGCCCTGCCCGCACCGACTGAAATACCGGCGAGCCGATCCTGCGTCTTTTTCTACGAACCCCACACATCTGGCAACTGCTAAGGACTGCAGCCCCCGAGGCTCCCCCCTGACAGCCAGTCCCCAGCCTCAAGCGTCCGTCAGCGCTCAACTCGATGCCGCGACTTTGCTCTAGAGCAGGTGTCTCCTAAGTTAAGCGGAATTGAAGGTGGCGGCTGGCGAGGAGACTTTCAGCCCCGATAAGTTCGCTGGCCGCCGAAGATGTCGCCCATGCGAGCTTGTAGTCTCCGCTGCGGGCCGAGGTTGCCGAAGAGGTCTCAGCGATGCAGTTCGTGGTGACGCCCGCGACTAGGGTGGCGAGGGCGGCGGCGCTGAAGACGAGGGCAGCCCGGGCTGTGCCGACGCCTTTGTTTGGAAGTCGACGTCTGGCTTTCGGACGTGCTTAACATGAATGCGTCCGTTCTCGTAGGATTCCCACCTCCCATGTGCCCAGGGCTCGGACACGGTGGGCTGCAGTGAACGGGGATCAGGCCCCTCGCGGCGACTGGGGAGCCTCGGGCGGCGCCGGTCGAGGTTCCCTTCCGTTCACTCGGATGAGGGTTCAGTTGGTGGGCTGCTTAGCCTCAATTCGCTTAACCAGGTCCTCGGCGATGGTGCGAAGCTTCACATTCCGGGCCGGAGACACTCGGACTAGGAACGCGAGGCGTGCGCCTTGTCGATCTGGTAGCGCTCCATGATGATGCCCGTTGCCTGTCCGACCAACTGTCGGCTGGCCATGGACTCAGTCATCTGCGAGTAGGTCAAGGCCCGTCCAAGGGCGGCGGCGGCGTGGGTGGCGAACAGCTCCGCGGTGTGTAGCGCCTCGTCGTCAAGGACATTGGCGCCCTGGCCGTACAGATTCAGGCCGCCGATTGTGTCGTCCTCCTCATACAGCACGATGCCGACCTGCGACTTGATCCCCATGGCGACTGCCTTCGGGGCGTAGGCCGGCCAGCGCGGATCGGTGGTGAGGTCCGCTCCTGACAGCGGTGCATACGCACGAGTCCTTCGCTCATTGTGGTTTCCCCTCTCGCCGGCGCCGCCCGATGCGGCGCCCTCCACACCACGCTGCACCGATCCCAGTCCCGAGTAATGGGACCAGCGTCCCGACCCAAGTCCCGGAACTTACCCGCAGCCTGCCCTCGAGTCCTCGGTCGCTCCGGCGGAGGCTCTGGCGCTGACCGCGGCGAGCGCCTTGGCGCCGTCGAGTTACGCATCCAAGCGGATCGCCGCGGTCTACCGACCCCTGGAGACGCAACCCACCGCACCCGGCAGATGCGCGTAGGCTCGGCAGGTGGACGTGGCTGCCGTCCGTCTGACATGGGGCGGTGCTCTTAGAATCGGCCGGATGCCTGCACGGTGGGCTCCGAACAGCCGATCCGGCGTGCCGCTACCGTTGCGCCGGC
Organism: uncultured Propionibacteriaceae bacterium; assembly: GCA_902805915.1. Classification (GTDB taxonomy): domain Bacteria; phylum Actinomycetota; class Actinomycetes; order Propionibacteriales; family Propionibacteriaceae; genus Microlunatus. The sequence goes on from CADCUO010000183.1 coordinate 2,480, forward strand.
GCCGCAACTGGCGACTTGCCTGGATGCTCCTAGCCGCAGGATGGCTGCGGCGCCGGCTTATCTGGTCGCTATCCGTACTGCTGCTGGTCGCGCCGCTCTACCTGACATTCCACCCCGCTCCGGCCGCCTATGGCTCGTGTGTGTCGGCGACTCCGAGGCGGTCCCCCGACGCTTTCACCGGTGTCGTGCTGTCGACGCGGTCGCAGGGCCGCGTCGCCACCGTCCGCCTCGAAACAGGCGTCCTGGTGGAGGTCGTCGGTACGCCCAATGCAGGCAACGGCGCCACGTCGGTGGACCGGACGTACCAGGTGGGCGGTCGCTACGAAATCCATCCCGTGAACGGCGCCTCGCCGTTTCTGGACAATGCCTGCACCGCCACGCGGCTGCTGGCGCTGATGCCCCCGCCGCCGAAACCGCAGACCACGTCGGCCATCGGGTGGCCCGTGGTGGCGGGGGGCGTCATCCTGCTCGGGTCCGTTGGCGTGGCTGCCGGGTGGCACGTCTGGCGGCGACGGGGCTAGCAGCCTGCCTGGAATGGCGCAGGTGCTTGCTGGCATTGCTGCTGCCGCGACGCTCTGCGGTGACTCCAGGCACCCGCGGTGCCTATCATGAGCAGGCCAGCGCCGACCAGCCACGGCCAGTCGCCGGGCCGCGAGCCGAGTGCTCCGACGGACACCGCGATGGCCGTTCCAGGGATGATGCCGACCGTGGTACCCAGCAGGAAGTCGCGGAAGCGCACCCCGCTTAGTCCGGCGGCGTAATTGATGACCGTGAAGGGCAGGACCGGCAGCAGCCGCACACCGATGACCGCCATGATGCCTCGGCGGGTCAGCCAGTCATCGGCGCGGGTGAACCGGCGCCCGGCCAGCCGCCCCACCTCGTCGCGCCCCCGCTTCCGGGCCAGCCAGAACCCGGCAGCTGCCCCGAGCATCGAGGCGACCCAGACAACGACGGCGCCCCCGGCCCAGCCGAACAGCAGCCCGGCCGTGGCCGACATCGCCGCTTTCGGCACCGGCCCGAGCGTCAGCAGCGCATAGCCGAGCACGAAGCCCGCCGTACCGGCGGCACCGGCGGTCCTCACCTGCTCCTGGATGGCGTGGACGGGCGGCAGGTCGATCGCCAACAGCGCGGCCGTGGCCAGCGTCAGGAAGGCAGCCAGCAGGTAGATCCGTGACCAGGTGCTATGGCCGACCCGGTCAGCCAAGCCGATACCAGGTCGTCGCCGGAACCGGGGATCCTGCCGCGTTCGAGTGCACGCTCACATCCTGCCAGCAGGCTGTATGGCTGCAGCGTCCGTCCCGCCGGACCGCTCATCCCGGACGCCGCTTGCGTGTCTCCCTTGGCGACGCCCGCTGTCAGCCGGCACCGGGCGCCCGTCAGCGAACGGTCAGCAGTTCGCAAGAGGCGAACGGCACAGTCATGTCATCACTCGACCTCTTGAGGGCAGCAGACCATGACGGAGACACGGGAGGGGCAGGTCCTCGCTCGTGGACACGGCTGGCCACGCCGCACTGAGGAGAAAAAGGAGCAGCCATGATCATCCCTGAGTCGTTCCTGTGGGCCTGGTTTGCACTTGCCGCGCTGTCAACGGTCTACGTCGCCTGGGACAACTTCGTCAAAGGCAATCCCGAGGAGACAGTCATGAAGTGGGGGTGGGTGTTGATCACTCTCTACATGGGCCCGATCGCCCTGGCGCTGTACGTGCTGACTGACAAAGAGCCGCGGCCCGGTGAGCATGCAGCATTCATCCGGCCGTTGTGGAAGCAGGGCATCGGCTCAACCGTCCACTGCATCGCCGGCGACGCCACCGGCATCATCACCGCCGCCGTCATCACCACCGCGCTCGGCCTGCCGATGTGGATCGACCTCATCGTGGAATACGTCGCCGGCTTCGGCTTCGGCCTGCTGATCTTCCAGGCGCTGTTCATGAAGGAGATGATGGGCGGCTCCTACGGCAAGGCGCTGCGCAGCTCCTTCATGCCTGAGTGGCTGTCGATGAACATGATGGCCGCCGGGATGTTCCCCGTCATGATCCTGCTGATGATGGGCCGTGACATGCGGGCCATGGAACCCAGCGAGCCCTTGTTCTGGGCGGTGATGTCGGTCGGTGTCATCGTCGGCTTCTTCACCGCTTACCCGGTCAACGTCTGGATGGTCTCGAAGAACCTCAAGCACGGCTTGATGAGCGTGCAGCCAGCAACCAGCGTTCGACCGGACCTTCCAATCAGCGCTAGCTCTCGGCACGCGGAGGAGATCGTGTCATGAAGCCTTCACCTGAGCATCTGAGTCACACCGGCCCCGGGTTGCCGTACCGCGACGGCTCCCACCGGACCGAAACCCACGTTCCCGCCCACGCAGATCCGGAGCACCGAACCGACCACCCAGACACGGCCGACCACGGGCACACGAACGGCCAAGCGCCGTCACAGCAGCGGTCCGTCGATCTGGCACACGGCGGTGGCAGCCACAGCGGTGGCCACGGCGGTGGCCATAGCCAGGGCGGCGGTGGCGAGGTGCCCACCGATCCTCACCATGGCCACCAGATGGCGTCGGATGTGACCCGGCCGCAGCTGGCGGTCGTCACCGTACTGACCGTGCTGGCGCTGGTGCTGGCTCTGGCGCTGCCGGCCACCAAGGTCAACCTGGGACTGAGCGCCGAGGACGTCGGCGGTGCCATCATGCCGCCCGGCATGGTGATGAACCGCGACACCTCAGCGGAGGCGATGCGAGACATGGCCGCCGTCGACCCGGATGCGGTCAGCGACGTGGCTCCAGCCGACGCTCGCGGAGATCAGCCGCTGCAGCCTCGCCTGGAGGGGAATGTCAAGACCTTCGACCTGACCGCCGCTGTGACTGGCTGGAACATCCTGCCCGGACGCCGCGTCGATGCGTACACCGTCAACGGACAGGTGCCCGGCCCCAGGCTGCGCGTCACGCAGGGTGACCGGGTCCGTATCAGGGTCCACAACAGGTTGCCGGAGGCGACCAGCATCCACTGGCACGGCATCATCCTGCCGAACGCCATGGATGGGGCCGCCGACGTCACCCAGGCCCCCATCCCGCCCGGCGGGAGCCACACCTATGACTTCACGGCCACCCAGCAGGGAAGCTACTTCTACCACTCGCACGCCGCTCCGGACCGGCAACAGGCCCTAGGCCTGTACGGGGCCCTGCTGGTCGACCCGAAGGACCCCGCAGCCGATGCCGCCTACGACTACGACCACGAGGCCGTCGTCCAGCTGCAGGAGTGGCTTAGCCGAGACGGGCTGACGTACCCCGCGATGCTGATGGAGGGTGCTCTGCCGAATTACTTCACGATCAATGGCAAGGCCTATCCCCAGACGGAGACCATCCAGATGCGGGTGGGGGAGAAGCTGCGCCTGCGTTTCATCGGCACCCACAACAACTTCGTCCACCCGATGCACATTCACGGCGGCCCGTTCCGGATCGTGCAGACCGACGGCGAACCGATACCACGCGCTGCTCAGCTCCTCAAGGACACGGTCAACGTCGGACCAGGCGAACGCTATGACGTGATCTGGGAGGCCAAGCGGCCGGGCAAGTGGCTACTGCACTGCCACATTCCGCATCACACCACCAACGACAACGCCGAACAAGACGGCGGTGGAGGCCTGATGGCGGTCATCAACGTCACCGACTCAAAGCGTAAACCGTCCCAAAGTGTGGCTGCGGCCGAGGTTAAGGAGGGGTACCAATGGATGTTTACTGCGAACGAGTTGGCTTGGGATTCTTTGCGGAGCCGCTGAATGCGATCTCCAACATCTCGTTCCTGATTGCGGCGTGGCTGGCCTGGCTGCTCGCGAGGCGCACCGGCACGCCGTCCGGTGAATTGAAGATGCTGATCGGACTGGGAGCCGCCACGGGCATCGGCAGTATCCTCTGGCACACGATGCCGAACTCGTTGACGTTCTGGCTCGATATCATCCCGATCCTGCTGTTCATCATGGCCTACATCTGGCTGCACACGCGCAGAGTGCTCCGGCTGGGCGCCGAAGTCGCCGTGCTGTCGATAGCAGGGTTTCTGCTGCTGACATTCGTCGCTATCTCATATGCGCAGGTGTTCCATGGCGCCGTTGTCTATACACCGGGAATGATTGTGGTGCTGGTGCTCGGACTGTTCCATGCCAGAGAGCAGCAGATTGCGCGATTTACGCTGCTTCTTGCCGCTGGCGTCTACCTGGCGGCCCTGTTCTTCCGCACCATTGATAACGAGGTGTGTGCCGCCGTGCCGATCGGCACACATTTCCTGTGGCATCTCCTGATCGGATCTGTCACATACCTGGCGATGCGGCCTTTGATCCTTGCCCTGCCGTCCCGTCGCTGATCAACAGCTAGCCGGCTGTCGAGGTGGAGAGACCCGTGAGTGACGCGGTGACGGAATCGAGGTCGCGAAGCTCCAGCGGCGAGGGAGGCCAGGCCCGTACTGTCCGCCAGCTGGTCGCGGTGTCGACGAAGCGTCGGGCCGTACGGTGGTAGCCCCGGTCGGCGGCCACCGCGGCCAGACCCTCCAGTGCGGCAGCCGCGGCGGGATGGCGTGGTGTGCCAGCTTCCACAACCAGGTTCAGGGCCTCGTGGTGGCGCCGGCGTGCGGTGTCACTGTCTCCCCGCTCATGCGCCAAGCGGGCCAGTCCGTTGAGGGCGATGGCTGCCCAGTCCGGCGTTTCGGCCAGCACCAGCCGCTCCAACGCTGCGGTGTAGTGAGCGGCCGCATCATCAGACCGGCCCCGCAGTCGCGCCAGATGTCCCTGCCCGAGAAGCGCGAGCAGACTCGCCTGCGCGCCAAGTTCGCGAGCAACGGCGTGCGCGCTGCTGAAGTAGGCATCCGCCCCGTCGAGGTCGCCGATGAACAGACTGATGTGCCCGAGGTTCGCCAACGCATACTGCACCGTGTTGGTCAGCCCGATCCGTCCCTCCGACAGAGCAGATCGGTACACCTCGAGCGCCTCCGAAAGCAGCCCGGCCCGGTGTAACGCCATGCCGAGGTGGTACTGGACAGCTGAGATACCCCAGTGGTCACCCAGTTCCCGGAACAGCTCGAGCGCCTGTTGGAAGGTGGTCCTGCCAGACTCCAACTCACCGGCAGCGAAATGGAGCTCCATCTCGACGAACAGGGTGAGGGCCAGACCCCACCGGTCACCGGCCTCGTGGAACACGGCGCGGGCGCTGACCAGCAGCTCTTGCGCAGGGGGCTGCAGTGGTCCCGCGATGGCCTCCACCGCCAGCAGGGTGCGGGAGTAGGCTGCGGCCGCGTGTTCGCCCAAGGAATCGAGCTCCTCCAGGCTCTGCCGTGCGGCAGCACCACACAGCGGGCTGGGATGCACGATGCAGGAACCGGGCCGGGCGACGACCGACTTCGCCTGGACGGCGCGGGCGCGCGCGGCCGGGGAGGCCTGAGTGTGGTTGAGCATCTCCTCGATCTGGCCGACGGCGTTCTGATTGCTGGTGAAGTACCAGAACCATCCCATCGCCGCGACGAGGCGGAGCCCGAGGTTGCCGTCGTCGGTCTGCCGCTGTGTCCACAGCAGGGCGGCATCGATGTTGTGCCGTTCCTGGCGGAGCAGGTCCAGCCAGCGGCTCTGCTCCGGACCGCGCAGCCGGGCCTGGCCGGTCTCGGCGAGGGCGGTGCAGTACCGGGCGTGAGCAGCGGCCAGCCGCGCAGTCTCGCCGGCTTTGTCGGCCTGCTCGGCCGCGTACTGGCGGAGTGTTTCAAGCATGCGGAACCGTCCGCCCGCCTGAGCGGTCTCGGCTACGACCAGGGACCGGTCCACCAAAGCAGCCAGGAGATCAAGGACAGCATCAGCATTCAGGAGCTGATCGGCGACGACGGCTGTAGCGGCCTCCAGGGTCCAGCCGCCCCGGAACACCGATAGCCGCCGGAACAGCACGCGTTCCGGCGCGGTGAGCAGCTGGTGGCTCCAGTCGACCGTGGCACGCAACGTCTTCTGCCGCGCCTCGGCGGTACGGGGACCACCTGTCAGCAGCCCGAAGCGGTCATCCAGGTGGGCCGCCAGGTCGGTGATGGACAAGCTCGCAACGCGGGCGGCGGCCAGCTCCAGCGCCAGCGGAAGGCCGTCCAACTGGCGGCAGATGTGACCAATGGCTACCGCCGCTGCCGCGTCGAGCTGCAGATCGGGCTGGACACTGAGGGCGCGGTCAAGGAACAGCCTGGCTGCTCCATAGTCACGGAGGCGCTCCAGCGCGGTGTCGGGTGGCGGGCAGGCCAGCGGCGGTACGGCCAGCTGAACCTCACCGGGCACCCGCAGCGGTTCACGGCTGGTCACCAGCAGACGAACCCGGGAACCCGAGGTCAGCAGCCGCTCCGCCAGGTACGCGCAGGCGTCCGCGAGATGTTCACAGTTGTCCAGCACCACCATCGCTGACCGGTCCCGCAAGAAGGTCACCAGACTCTCAGTCACCCCGCCCGCCGGCCGCTGGGCACCGATCGACTCCGCGACGATCTCCGGAACGGCTTCCGGATCGCCAACACCGGCCAGCCGGACCAGCCAGACCCCGTCCGGGTAACGGTCTGCAACGGCGGCGGCAGCCTGAAGCGCCAAACTGCTCTTGCCGGCGCCGCCAGGGCCGGTCAAAGTCACCAGCCGGTGGGCGACCAGCAGCTCACGGAGCTGAGTCAGCTGACGGTCCCGGCCGACGAACGAAGTCAGCCGCACCGGCAGGTTCGTCAGCCTGTTCGGCAGCTCCCGAGTTGGAGCTCCCAGTCGGGCATCCTGCCTAAGGATCGCCTGCTCAAGGTCACGAAGTTCCTTGGACGGATCAAGAGCCAGCTGATCGTCCAAGGTCTGCTTCAACCGGCGGTAGGCGGCTAGCGCGTCGGCCTGCCGGCCACACCGGTACAGCGCCAGCATCAGCTGGCCGTGGACACGTTCACGTAGCGGGTTGCTTGTTGCCAGCCGCTCCAGTTCGTCAACCAGCTCGCTGTGCCGCCCGCTGTCCAGCTCCAAGCTGATGCGCTCCTGGATGGCGGCCAACCGGAGTTCTTCGAGACGGGTCGCCTCGGCAGCTGCCCAGGATTGGCCGACGAAGTCCACCAACGCAGGGCCCCGCCACAACGCCAGCGCCTTGGCGTACAGGCCGGCGGCAGTTGGGCCGTCGCCGACCGTGGAACGGGCCTGCTGGACCAGCGACGCGAACCGGTGGGCGTCGACCTGACCCGGGTCGACTGCCGCGACGTAGCCAGGGCCGCGGGCGGACACCAGCCGGTCGGATAGCCCGATGTCCGCGAGTCCGCGCCGCAGCCGGGAGACCCGGCCCTGCACTGCGTTCGCGGGGTTGTTCGGCGGCGTTTCGCCCCACAGTGCGTCGATCAGCGACTCACGGGGCACGACTCGGCCAGCGGCAAGCAGCAGCACCGCCAGCACCGCTTTCTCGCCAGGAGACGCCAAGGAACGTGGCCGACCGTCGACCACGACCTCCAACGGTCCCAGGAGCCTGAAATCAACCGACACCCCCACTGATGCACGCTCCCTGGACGCAAACATGCTCTGCCGGACCGACTGTTCCAACGCTAACCCCAGCGTCGGCCTCAACAACAGGCATCGAACAGCGCCGCGTCAGCGGGCTGTCGGAGGCTGGGTGGACAGACCCTCGGCGGGCGCAGAGCCGCCATACACAGGAGAGCACCTCGATGACAGAGCATGCTTCGCGTGGGGCAGTGCCCTCGGCAGCCAGGACCCGGGCGACCGGCATCGTCCAGGTCGTGGATCTGGAGGCGGCGCCGCATGCATGGGAGACCTCGCCGGGGGTCCTCGTTCACGGCCATGCCTTCAACGGCCAGGTCCCCGGCCCGACTATCGAGGCCAGGGTGGGCGATACGCTCGCCGTCCGGTTCACCAACCGCCTACCTGAACCGGCCAGCATTCATTGGGACGGACTGCCAGCTCAGGTCGGGACAGCTGAGGACGCACTGCCCACCGGGGCGGCACGGCCAGGCTCCAGCCTGGCGTTCCTGATCACCTTGAGCGACGCCGGAACCTTCTGCTATTACATTCCCGCAACGACGACCATCGGGCAGGGTCTGCACGGCCTTCTGATGGTTCGACACCTGGGAAATTCTGCTTCGGATGGCGCCGCACAGCCTGTAGCTGGTCAGCCGCTGTAATTATCAGCTGTCGCTGTAGAGGCGGGCGCTTCGCGGATCGGTCCAAGGAACGCAGACAGTTCGCCGGTTCCCCTGCACTGTTCGGCATGGTCCCACCAGTTCTTTTCGTGGCCATCCTCACAATTGAAGCCTCGCTCCGTCCGGGGCTAGGACCCGATGCGCATGTTGAGTGAAGTTCCCTTGGCGGACGCCGGTAACAGGACCTCTTGATCGTCGAGATCGGCTCTTGAGCGCCAGTCAGTTGCCACAATCTAATCGGCATTCGCCTTCAACTGGAGTGGGTACTCCATCCGCAGCTGTGTGGCGCGCCGGGCGTACCCGACGGCACAAACGCCGACGTCGGTCACCGGCCGTCAGTCGCGGCTGGGGGGTCGTAACTGTGTTAGTTCAATCCTGTGTTAATTTGTCTCCTCCGTGAAACTTGGTGACCGCAGCGCGGTATGGGTCATTGCGGTTGCTGAAACCAGTCCATCTCCGAGGGCTCAAGGAGTCTTAATGCGCCGGTCCCTGCCCTTCATCCGTATCGCCACCGTGGGTCTTGCCGCTACTGCCCTGAGCGTGTTGGGTCCCGGGGCTGCTGCCGTGCCGGTTGGCAACCCTGCGCACGCAACCACCCCTGCGGTGGTCGGCCAGCAGGCGGCTGCCGACGAGCTTCTGGTGGGATATGTCAGTGGCGCCGGCGAGGCGGAACGCGAACGTGCTCGCGGGCGGGCTGCTGCTCGCTTGGCCGAGCGAGTGGTGCGAGGCTCCGGTGCTCGTGCGGAGGTGGAGCTGGTGCGTCTGCCTGCGGGCGCCGACCGGGCGCGTGCGGTACGGGACCTGAAGGCCGATCCAGCGGTGGCCTACGCGGAGCCGAACTGGACCCAAACCCACTCGGCCGCCAGCACCGACCCCACCTTCACCAACGGCGAGCTGTGGGGAATGTACGGTCCCACTACCAACCCAGCCAACCAGTACGGCAGCAATGCCGCCGCCGCCTGGGCCGCCGGAAAGACCGGCTCGACGGGTGTCTACGTCGGCGTCATCGACGAAGGCATCCAGTACAACCATCCCGACCTGGCTGGCCAGGTAGGCAACCCGGGCGAGCTGGGCGGGAAATCCGGGGTCGACGACGACAGGAACGGCTATGTCGACGACGTCTACGGCTGGGACTTCGACCGCAACGACAACACGGTGTACGACGGCGGAACCTCCGGCCGCCTAGATGACCACGGCACCCATGTCGCTGGCACCATCGGCGCCAAGGCCAACAGTGCTGGTGTGGTCGGGGTCAACTGGAACGTCCGCATGATCAGCGGGAAGTTCCTCGGTAGGAACGGTGGCACGACCGCCAACAGCATCAAGGCAATCGACTACTTCACCGACCTGAAAAAGCTCGGCGTCAACATCGTCGCGACGAACAACTCATGGGGTGGCGGCGGAAAGTCCCAGGCAGTCCAGGACGCGATCGAGCGGGCTAATACAGCTGGCATCGTATTCGTCGCTGCGGCAGGCAACGGCGGCGGCGACGGTGTCGGAGACAACAACGACACGACCCCGCACTATCCCTCCTCCTATCCCAACAACAACATCGTCTCGGTGGCCGCTATTACGAAGACCGGCACCAGAGCGGCATTCTCCAACTACGGTGCGACTCACGTTGATCTCGGTGCTCCTGGCGCAGACATCTGGTCCACCACCGCCTACAACGGCTATTCGTCCTACAGCGGCACGTCAATGGCGACGCCGCATGTCACTGGAGCCGCTGCGTTGTACGCCTCGGTGAAGCCGGGCGCTTCGGCTGCCATCATCAAGGCAGCACTGCTGAGGAGTGCGGTACCCACGGCCTCGCTGAGTGCTGAGACGGTGACCGGCGGACGGCTGGACGTGAACGCGGCGCTGGCTCAGTAGCCGACGCATACCTGTCGCGGAAGGCTCAGTACGTCTGGACACAGTCTCGCTGGCTGAAAGTTGTGCGCGCCCAACCTTGTAATGCACTGGCGTTGTGATAGGCCTGTGCACGTAATACTCAGACTAATCGCTTGGTCTGTATCCCGCCGCGGGGGCGGCTGTAAGCTCCCGGAGGCGATTTGTGAACCATGACTCTGTTGAGACGGCAGCTCCTCCGGGGTCCAACCGTGCTGGCTTCGCAGCCATAGTTATGGCTGCTGCGCTCATCTGCCTGCTGGTGATCTTGTCAGCAATGTCAGCTCCCTCCCGGGCATACGCGGCTATCGCGGCGCCGGTGGATCTCGGTACGGGGAGCAACTTCGCCGTAATGGGTGGACAGACGGTGACCAAC
>CADCUO010000184.1 GCA_902805915.1 uncultured Propionibacteriaceae bacterium
CCCGAACCCGGAAGTTAAGCCTTACAGCGCCGATGGTACTGCACGGGGAACCGTGTGGGAGACTAGGACGTCGCCGGACACCACACTCCAAGGCTAGCCAACACACCGGCTAGCCTTGGAGTACTTTCACGTCCAAAACAGGTCAATTGCCACAACAATGGGTGGCAAGAGCTGGTGAATTCGCTCACGCGGTTGGATCCGTCGGGCGTCGGTTCAGTCAAATAAAGCTGTGTCACAACGCTTACGGATCCAGGTAGGTTGACCGGCATGGTGATCTCCGCTGTCGAGCCATGCGCCCTGTTGTTGAACGGAACGGTGGGCGTGGGGAAGACGACAGTGGCAGACGCAATCGGGGATCTACTGGAGAAGGCCGGTGTGCCCGGTGCTGTGGTGGACCTGGACTGGCTTCGTCGCTGCTGGCCGTCGCCGGAGTGCGACCCGTTCCAGCTCGAACTGACTCTGACAAACCTAAGTGCAGTGGCGCGCAATTTCCGCGACGCGGGCGCCATCCATCTGGTACTGGCCGGAGTGGTGGAAACCCCCGAACATCGAGCCGCCCATGCGGCTGCTGTGGGGCTACCGCTGCAGCTGTGCCGGCTCAAGGTAGCCCTGCCGCTGGTTCGTGAGCGGCTCACCGCCCGCCACAACTGTGATCCCGAAGGTCTGGCATGGCATCTGCACAGGTCCGGTGAGCTCGACACCCTGCTGGACATCGCAGACGTGGACGATTTCACCGTGGACTCGACTCACCTCGACCCAGCAGCTACGGCGGCTGCGGTGCTGCGCGTGGCCGGCTGGGTTCAGTGACCCAGGAAATGGTCCTGGAGCAAGGCTGAGTAACGGTCGTTGATAGCAGCCGCGGCGGACTCGTCCGTACCGCTCGGCTGGTGCTCGCTTGCCATCGGTACCGGCCACTGCGGCAGGTCGCCGGTGAGCGCCCAGGCGGCCTGCTTCGCCGCGCCGACGGCGACGCTTTCGAAGGTCTCGGTGACGACGATGGGTAGGCCGAACACCGCACTGGCGATCGGGCCGACGGCACGCGACTGCGACGCGCCGCCGGTCAGGGTGATGCGGCTGATGGCCCCGGTCTGCTCGCGCAACACCTGCACACCGTAGGCGAGGCTCCACAGCACTCCCTCGATGGCGGCACGGGCGATGTTCTCGGGCTTCATGTTCTTCAGCGTCAGGCCGACCAGTTCCCCACGCGCGTCCGGCAGCGGAGGAGTCCGCTCGCCCTCAAGGTAGGGAATGAAGCTGACACCTTCGCTGCCGGCGGGGGCGCTCAAAGCGAGATCACTGAGGGTCTCAAGACTGACGCCCAGCAGCTCAGCGGTGGCTACCAGATTCCGAGCGCCGTTCAGCGTGCAGACCAGTGGGAGGAACCCACCGGTTGCATCGGCGAAGCCTGCGACGGTGCCGGTCGGTTCGTGCGTCTGCCGCGCGGTGCGGGTGAACGCTGTCCCGCTGGTACCCAAGGAAACGACCGCTTCCCCACTGTTGATACCAAGCCCTAGACCGGCGGCCATGTTGTCACCGGTACCGGGTGCGATGGCAATACCGTCCCGAGTGTGACCGACGATCTCACTCGGGGCAGCCACCCGTGGCACGTCGAGATCCGCACCGAAGGCGAGCTTGACCAGGTCATGTCGATACTCGTTCTTGGTCGCATCGAAGTAGCAAGTCCCCGACGCGTCGCCGCGGTCGGTGACCGGAGAGAAGCCTCGGACACCCAACTGCCAGGTCAACCAGTCGTGCGGAAGCATCACCGCGCTGGTCCGGGCTGCCAACTCAGGCTCGGCCCGGGCGAGCCACCTCACCTTGGACACGGTCATGGACGCGACCGGCACCGACCCCACCGCATCGGCCCAAACCTGGGAGCCGCCGAGTTCCTTGATCAGGTCCACCGCATCCGGGGCGGAGCGGTTGTCGTTCCACAGCAGGGCGTCCCGTACCAGCTCCCCGTCAGCGTCAAGGCTGACCATGCCATGCTGCTGACCACCGACCGCGAGCGCCTGCACGCCGTCGAGCAGGCCGGGGGCTGCGGCCGCCTCCTGGTAGGCCGACCACCACTTCGCGGCTGATACCTCCGTACCGGCGGGATGGGCCGCGCGCGCCGACCGGACAATCTCCCCGGTGTCGGCTTCGCAGACCACGATCTTGACCGACTGCGTTGACGAGTCGATTCCGGCCACGAGCGCCACAGTTACTCCTCACGATTGGCACCTCAGCTGTCCAGCACACGTTACGGTATGCCGCACCCCGCCGGAGCGCGCCTCCAGCGGCCAAGGCTCGCTGGTCAGTGCGATTCTGACGAGACGATGTGGCGCATCCGGGGTAAACTTCGTCCCCGCTCGGACACTGACGCACCAGAGGTGGGACTGACCGGCAGTCGAGTCCAGCCTCTTGAGGTTTTGCTTCTGTCCGCGAATGCAGACAGGATTGACCGGTGGTAGACAACAGACGTCCCGACCGTGGCGACAATCCCCGTGGCGGGGGCCGTGGTGATTGGTCGCCGCGCCCCACCGATCGTAACCGTGGGCAAGGCGGTCGTCCAAGCGATGACGGGCGTGGTTCCTCGGGCGCTTCAAGTCGGTCGAACAAGCCCCGTCCCGCAGGTGGTTCCGCGCGCTCGGGCTTCGGGCGTACGGGTGGCGGACGACAGGGAGACAACTCGGGTCAAGGCGGCGGCTACGGTCGCGAGAACCGCGGCTGGACTGACCGTGGCGAGGACCGCGGGCGTCCCGACGGCCGTGACGGTGGTGGCGATGCGAGCCGTACCACCGGGCGTGGGGGCTCCTACCGTGGCGACAGCGGAGGTTCCCTGAGCGGCGGTCTCCAGGGCGGACGTTCCCGCAGCGGTGGTCCCCCGAAGGGCTCCGACCGGCGCGGTTCGAGCCGCGGGGATGGGAGCGTGCGGGGAAACCGCGGGTACGACCGCACCTCAGGCGGCGGTGACGACCGTGGTCGTGGCGGCCGGGGTGACGTCAACCGCGGCGGTAGCGGGGATCGGTCCGGCGATCGCTGGTCGGCGGCACCGAGCGCGGAAGGCTCCCGTGAGCAGGGCAGATTCGGCGGTAACGCTGACCGGGCAGCCGGCGGCCGACCCGGTGCGCGTGTTTCCCAGGGTCCGCGCAACTACGGCGGTCCACGCAGTAGTGGTGGCCGCGGTATGGATGCCCGCAACGACCGACGGTCGACGCGCGGTACTGAAACGGGTGGTTATCCGGCGAGCCGGGGGGCTGACGGCGGCCGCACCTCTACCGGGGGCGGTGGGTACCAAGGCGGTCGCGATGCCGGTGAGACTGGTGGTTATCGGGGCCGCGACGCTGGCGGGTCGCGCGGCTACCAAGGTGGCCAGAATGCGGGCGCCGATCGCCGCTACTCCGACTCCGGCCGATCCTCATCAGGGTCGTTCGACCGCTCCCACATTGATCGGAACCGGACCATGGACCGTTCCGGTGGCCCCGCTGGGCGATCCGGTAGCGGAGGTGGACGGTCCGATCGGTACCAGGCGTCCGAGTTCCCGCGGGAGCCTCCTCGGCCAGGTCTCGCCCGGAAGCCGAACGAGCCCTCTATCCCCGAGGGCGTGGACACTCGTGAGCTGCATCGCGCGGTCCGCGCAGAGCTCCGCGGCCTACCCAAGGATCTCGCGGAGATCGTCGCCTCCCATCTGGTGGTCGCCGGACAGCTGATCGAGGAGGATCCTGAGCTGGCCTACGCGCACGCCGAGGCGGCGCGGAGGAGGGCTGCGCGGTTGCCCATTGTCCGTGAGGCAGCGGCGGAGACCGCGTACGCAGCTGGGCACTACGACGTCGCCCTGAGCGAGTTCCGCGCGCTGCGGCGGATGACCGGCACCCACGACTATCTTCCAGTGATGGCCGACTGCGAGCGGGCCCTGGGACGACCGCAGGCAGCGCTGAAACTGTCACGCGAGTCGGAACGTTATGGCCTGGACCCCAGCCAGCGGATCGAGATGGTGATCGTCGAGGCTGGGGCTCGTCGTGATCTTGGTCAAGACCCGGAAGCGCTACGCCTCCTGCAGGCAGCAATCGAGTCCTACAACGCCTCTGGATCCGATGCCCGGATGCCCAAGGCGCGGCTGCGTTATGCCTACGCCGACGCATTGGCCACCCAGGGACGCGAGGCCGAGGCACGGTCCTGGTTCGCCGCGGCCGCCAAGCTCGACCACGAAGCGGAGACGGATGCTCAGGCAAGGGTGGATGCGATCGACGGCTTGATGATCGACTTCGACGACTCAGAGCCCGATGACGATCTTGATCTTGGCCTGGACGCAGCGGACGGCTATGACCTCAGCCCGGGTGACTCGAACGAGCGGCACTCGGCCGAGCCGGCTGCAGACGATGACCGCTAACCCGACGACGGCTCCGGCCGCGCTGCTGGTCGACGGCTACGATGCGGCCCTGTTCGACCTCGACGGCGTGGTGTATCTCGGTCCGATCGCGGTGCCGCACGCGGCCGTTGGAATCAACGCTCTGCGCCGACGCGGAGTGCGGATGGGTTTCGTGACCAACAACGCAGCACGACCTCCGGCTGCGGTTGCTGAGCACTTGGTGGAGCTGGGCATCAGCTGTACTGACTCAGACGTGGTGACCTCAGCCCAGGCAGCGGCGCGACTGCTGGTCGACCGATTCGGATCTGGCGCCAAGGTACTTATGATCGGCGGCGCGGGTGTTGTCGAGGCTTTGCAGGAGGCCGGTCTGGTTGGCGTGCGGTCGGCCGACGATAACCCGGCAGCAGTGATCCAGGGGTGGGGGAAGGATCTCGCCTGGGAACACCTGAACGAGGCTGCGATAGCGATCCAGCGAGGGGCGTACTGGGTCGCCACCAATACCGACACGACCCGGCCGACTGACCGCGGCATCGTTCCCGGGAACGGCGCGGCGGTGACTGCGGTCCGTACCGCCGTGGACGTCGACCCGGAGGTGGCAGGAAAGCCGTACCGGCCGTTGATGGAGGAGACCGTCCACCGGCTCGGCGCGCGCCACCCCATCTTCGTCGGCGATCGACTCGACACCGACATCGCCGGCGCCGTCACCGTTGGGATGGACTCTTTGTTCGTGCTGAGCGGGGCCCATGGAGCGGCCGAGCTGTTGGCCGCCGGGGATGACTGCCGGCCGACCCATATCGGACTCCATCTCGGCGCGCTGCTCAACCCGCCCCGCGAGGTCAGCTGGTTAGTCAACCGCGTCACCTGCAACACGATGGCTGCGGTGGCTGCCCACGGTCAGATCCGGCTGGAGCGAAAACCGGCCGACGCTGAGGAGGCGGTTGACGCGCTGTGGGCGGTAACACAGCTGGTGTGGCAGGCCCGCGACCGTCGTTGCCTGATCGATCCGTCACCAGCCGTGGAGTTGCTGACCGCGCTACCGTAGGGCTCGCAGCGGATTGGCAAACTTCGATCGGGAACAGCGGATTGGCAAACTTCGATCGGGAAAGGGATGTCCAGTGCTGGTTGAAGCCGTACAGAACTACGTCACGATGGTCAACGGATTGTCCAAGGTCACCCGGAAGACAGCCATGAACACCGCCAGGCTGTTGCTCGCACAGTCGGGTCTGGACGAGGTGGCCGCCGACACGCAGGATCGCGTGACCAAGCTCGCCGAGGAGATGTTGCAGGCCAGCAAGGCGAATCGTGAGCTGCTGGAGAAGCTGATCACCGCCGAGATGAACAAGGCTGCTTCCCGGATGGGCTATGCCCGCGCCGACGAGGTCGAGGAGCTCCGTCGCGAGATCGCAGAGCTCCGGCGGACCCGCGGGCACCAGGACGCGGATGCCGGTAAGGAAGAGGTTGTGACGACGGCGCAACAAGCCGAGCCTAGGGCGGCCTGGGGCCAAAGCCGTACCGACTTGGAGCGGACTCGGAGGGAGTCCGCGGTTGAGCGAGCGGCTGCCAAGAGGCGGCCGACGAAGCCTGGTGCTGTTCCGACAGCCGACTTGGGGAAGCACAGCTCCGCGAGAAAGGCCCAGGCGGCCAAGAAGACCATAGCGGGCAAGAAGACCGTAGCGGCCAAGAAGACTGCTGCGGCGAAGAAGACGGCGACGAAGAGGACAGCGACGGCGAAGAGCCCGGGCACGCGGAAAACCTCCACCGCGAAGAAGAGTGCTGCTGAGACCGCGGTACCGAGGAGAGCCCCTGCCGCGAAGAGAACCCCGGCAGCCAAGGAAGCTTCCACGACGCAGCAGAATGTCACAGCGCCAGACGCCGCAGGAGACGTGCAGTGAGCCAGGACGCGTCAGCTTCCCAGGGGGTAGCGCCGGAGTCCGCGCCCGACACTGGGCATCCCGAGATCGACGCCGCCGTCGGACGGTTGGAGGGGCTGGAGCAGCTGCCGGTCGGACAACACCATGACGAGCTGACACGGGTCCACGAGGTGCTTGACCGCGCCCTTAATCCGGAGGCAGCCGGCTCTGGTGGGCTGAGCGATCGCGCCGCAACCGCACGGAACTCGACCTCGCATCCGAACCGCAGCTCCTGAGCCGTCGGCGGCCTGGTGCGGATCGACCTTGCATTGGTGGCGCGGGAACTTGCGCGCTCCCGTGCCGCTGCGCAAACCATGATCACCTCCGGCCAGGTACGGGTCAACGGCACGTTGGTCACCAAGCCGTCGCAGCAGTGCCAGGACGCTGACCGACTGACAGTGGATGGCGACCACTACCTGTCTCGAGCGGCCCACAAGCTGCTCGGCGCCCTGGATGACCTGCAGCTGGAGGTTCGCGGCAGAGCTCTCGACGCAGGAGCATCCACCGGCGGCTTCACCCAAGTGCTGCTGGAGCAGGGATGTGAGCCGGTCTACGCCGTTGATGTCGGTCATCACCAGCTTGACCCGTCGCTGAGGAGCGACCCACGGGTGGTCGTCTGGGAAGGCACGAATCTCCGACAGCTCGATCTCACCCATGTCGGTGGTACGCCAGTCGACATCGTCGTGGCAGACGTCTCCTTCATTTCTCTGGTTCTGCTGATTCAGCCACTGACGTCGGTGCTGCAGCCAGTCGGCGACCTGGTGCTGATGATCAAGCCACAGTTCGAGGTGGGACGGGACCGCTTGGGGAAAAACGGCGTGGTCCGGTCGGCGCTGCTGCACCGGGAGTCGATCATGGCGGTACTTGCTGCGGCAGCCCCGCTGGGCTGGCACGCTCAGCAGATCGCTCCCAGCAGGTTGCCTGGACCGACCGGGAACATTGAGTACTTCGTCCACCTGCGAACCGACTCGGTGGCCGGGAAGGTTAGCCTCGACGACGCCGTTCAGGCCGGCAGCCGACTCCGCTGAGTGTCGACGCGGCGTCGCCGCTGCCTTGTCGGGTCGGCCGCTTATGCTGAGCCGGGTGAGCCGGCAAACCGCAGACCCAACTCCTCGACAGCGTCGCGTGGCTGTGCTGACCCACACCGGTCGTCCCGAGGCCACTCGAGCCGCAGCCAGACTCCTGGCGCGCCTGGATGATGCCGGCATCGTCGCGATGATGCCAGCCGCCGACATCGCTGACATGGTCGGCAGCCTGCCCGGACAGATCCAAGAGCTGGTGGCTCCGGAAATGGGCCGTGGTCTGACCGACTGCGAGCTGGTGGTGGTGCTCGGCGGGGACGGCACCATCCTGCGCAGCGCTGAGTGGGTGATCAGCTCAGACATCCCCCTGCTCGGAGTCAACCTCGGCCACGTCGGCTTCCTCGCTGAGGCCGAGTCGTCGGAGATCGACAGCATCGTCGAGCATGTCGTGCAACGGTCGTACTCGGTGGAGGAACGCTTCACCATCGACGTCACGCTGCGGCACGAGGGGGCGGAGATCTGGTCCTCGTTCGCTGTGAACGAGGTCTCCATCGAAAAGGCAGCCCGGGAACGGATGCTGGAGGTGCTGGTGGAGGTGGACGGCCGTCCCCTCTCCAGATGGGCCTGCGACGGGATGCTGGTAGCGACTCCGACCGGGTCCACCGCATACGCCTTCTCCGCTGGCGGACCGGTGATCTGGCCCAGCGTCGAGGCCCTGCTGGTGGTGCCGCTCAGTGCCCACGCGCTGTTCGCCCGGCCGCTGGTGCTGGGTCCGACGTCCCGCGTTGTGGTTGAGGTGGTCGACGCCTCGCAGACCCACGGCGTGGTGTGGTGCGACGGTCGGCGGTCCACCGAGCTGCGAACCGGTATGGAGATCGAGATCAGCCGGGGCAGTCATCGGTTGCGACTGGCGCGGCTCTCGGAGTCACCGTTCACCGACCGGCTGGTGAACAAGTTCGGACTCCGGGTGGAGGGCTGGCGCGGGGCTGCGGAGACCCGGCTGCTGGATTCCACGCCAGTGGTCAGCGAGCACCCGCTGGGGTCCAGATGATCGAGGAGCTGCGGATCTCCGACCTGGGCGTGATCAACGAAGCCACCATCGCGCTGCACCCCGGCCTGACCGTCGTCACCGGCGAAACCGGTGCCGGCAAGACCATGATCGTGACCGGGATGAGCCTGCTGCTCGGCGGACGTTCGGACCCGCGGGCGGTTCGCAACGGAGCGGAGCGAGCCCGGGTGGAGGGCCGGTTCACCATCTCGGACCCTGAGCTGCTGCGGTCGGTCAGCGACGCAGGCGGGGAGCTGGACGAGGACGAGCTGCTGATCGCGCGCCACGTCACGTCCGCTGGCCGATCCCGGGCCTACCTCGGCGGAGCGCAGGTGCCGGCTGGTGTCTGCGCCAACGTGGCCGAAGCCCTGGTCACTATCCACGGCCAGTCCGAACAGGTCCGGCTGGCCAGTGCAGAGCGGCAACGGGAGATCCTGGATCGCTACGCAGGAGCGCAGCTGGCCCAGCTGCTGGACCGCTACCGCACCCGGTACGCCCAGATCCGCACCGCCGCTGCCGAGCTGAAACAGCTTCGGGCCGAGGCGCAGACCAGAGCTCGCGAGATCGACCTGTTGCGCTACGGGTTGGATGAGATCGAGAAGGTCGCTCCGTTGCCCGGTGAGGACACCGCCCTCGGCGCGGAGGCGAGCCGCCTGCAGTCGGTGGATGACCTGCGGTCACCGGCGCAGCAGGCGATGCTGGCGCTGGCCGGCGATGAGGACGAAACCGCCGGCGCCTTGACCTCGATCGCCGTAGCCCGCAAGGCGATCGAACAGGTGGCCGGGCAGGACAGCTCAGCCGACGAGCTGGCTCGCCGAGCGGCTGACGCCAACTATCTCGTCGCCGACCTCGCCGGTGACCTGGCGCGCTACCTGGAGTCGCTGGAGGTGCAGCCGGGACGGTTGGAGTCCATCGCGCAGCGACGCTCAGAGCTAGCGACGCTGACACGCAAGTACGGCAGCAGCGTGAACGAGGTGCTGGCCTGGGCCGCCGACGCAGCCCATCGGCTAGCGGGGCTCGAGTCCAGCGACGAGACCATCGCCGAACTCGCCGAGCGGGTCGCGCGGCTCGATACCGAGCTGCACACGCTGGCCACCCAGATCACCGCACACCGGACCGAGGCGGCAGCCGGCTTCGCCGCCGCCGTCCTGGCCGAGCTGGCCGCGCTGGCCATGCCGCATGCGCAGCTGGTCTTCTCGGTCACGCCGACCGAGCTGGGGCCGCACGGCGCCGACCAGGTGGACCTGCTCTTCAGCGCCAACCCCGGTACCGAACCCCGCAGCCTGGCCAAGGTTGCATCCGGAGGTGAGCTGTCCAGGGTCAGGTTGGCCCTAGAGGTCGTGCTGGCAGCCGGCGAGCACGCCGGAACCTTCGTCTTCGATGAGGTCGATGCCGGCGTCGGCGGCAAGGTCGCGGTCGAAATCGGCCGGCGGCTGGCGACGCTGGCCCGACATTCTCAAGTCGTCGTGGTGACCCACCTCGCCCAGGTGGCCGCCTTCGCCGACCGGCATTACGTGGTGGTGAAGTCCGACGACGGTCAGATCACCACCTCCGGAGTGGTCCAGGTGGCCGCCGACGACCGTGCCGCCGAGCTGGCCCGGATGATGGCAGGACTGGAGACGACAGACTCCGCGCTGGCCCATGCGCGGGAGCTGGTCGAGATGGCGGCGTCGGTCACCGGACCCGGATAGCGGCCGGTCCGACGCCCTGAAGCAGTAGCGCCGCTCGACCTCTGCGGCGCGTCCGCGGATCGGCCTCGTCCCACGCGATGCATGCGAGGATTGGACCCAAATGAGACTGCCCACCCTGCGCAAGCGCGGCGTGCCCACCGAGATAGGCGGCGTGGTGCGTCTTGACCGGCGTACTAAGAATCTCACCAAGAGACTACGACCCAACGAGATCGCGATCATCCACCACAGCGATCTGGACCGGGTCAGCGCAGAGGCTCTGGTCGCTGCCGGGGTGAGCGCGGTGGTGAACGCCGTTCCGTCCGTGTCGGGTCGCTATCCCAACCTGGGCCCAGGAATCTTGCTGGACGCAGGTATCTCGCTGATCGACAACGTCGGCGATCAGGTCTTCACCGACATCGAGGAGGGCGACCGGATCACCATTGACGGCGCCCGGTTGCTGGACAGCACCGGAGCCGTCGTTGCCGAGGGCATGCTGGTGACCCTCGACCTGCTGGAGCAGCAGCTCGAAGACGCCCGGGCTGGTCTGTCCGACCAGATCGAGGCCTTCGCCGACAACACGATGGAGTACCTGCGGCAGGAGAAGGAGCTGCTGCTTGAGGGCGTCGGTGTGCCGGAGGTGCGCACCCAGATCGAGGGGCGGCACGTCCTGATCGTGGTCCGCGGCTATGACTACCGTTCCGACCTGGACGCGCTGAGGTCTTACATCTCCGAGTACAAACCGCTGTTGATGGGCGTCGACGGGGGAGCTGACGCCCTGATCGAGGCCGGATACAAGCCGGACATGATCATCGGCGACATGGACTCCTGCTCCGACTCCACTCTCAGGTGCGGTGCCGAGATCGTGGTCCACGCCTATCGGGACGGTCACGCACCGGGGATCGAGCGGGTGGAGCAGCTGGGCCTGTCGGCGGTCGTCTTCCCCGCCCTGGGCACCAGCGAGGACGCGGCGATGCTGCTGGCCGACTCCAAGGGAGCCAGACTGCTGGTGGCGGTGGGAACTCATGCGTCACTGGTGGAGTTCTTGGACAAGGGACGCGCGGGCATGGCCTCCACCTTCCTCACCAGGCTCCGGGTCGGCCCTAAGCTGGTCGACGCCAAGGGGGTGTCCCGGATCTACCGCAGCCAGATCAAGAGCTGGCATCTGGTGCTGCTGGTGTTGTCCGGGTTGCTGGCGCTGACGACGGCCATGGCGTTCACCGACTTCGGTGGTGCAGTTGGCTCGCTGCTGACAGCGCGGCTGCGCGACCTGGCCTACTGGATTAAGGAACTGTTGACTTGATCAACTTTCGCTACCACATCGTCTCCTTGATGGCGGTGTTCCTTGCCCTCTCCATCGGCATCGTGCTGGGGGTGACGTTCGGCGCACCAGTCAATGCCGGCATCGCCACCCAGGCCGAAGCAGACCGCAAGCAGGTGCAGGACCTCCGAGCCGAGCTGGACCGCCGTAACGCCCTCGATGAGTACCGCGACGCCTGGGCCACCCGGGCCGGACAGCAGCTGACCGATGGTGAGCTGGCTGGGACGCGGGTCGGGTTGGTCGCCATGCCGGACGCGCAGGCTGGAGTGCTCGATGCGCTCGGCACCGCCGTCACCGACGCCGGCGGAACCCTGACCAGCACCACCCGGATCAACGCCAACGCGTACGACCCCACCAAGGTCGACGAGCTGAACAGCGCGCTCGAGCCGTACGCCACCCCGCTGGGCCTGGATGCCGCGATGTCGCCCGGGACCCGGTTCGGACTGGCGCTCGGCTGGGCGCTGGGCGACAAGGACATTCCCGACTCCGACGCCGGCATCGACGAGATCCGGAGGTCACTGACCCGAGCATCGCTGGTGGACATAGATGACGAGGGCGTCGGCCAGGCCCAGCTGCTGGTGGTGGTCACGGCCAAGTCCGAGCCCCGCCCGACGGCAGAGACCCTCGTCGCGCACGTGGAGGCCGACGTGGCCCTGAAGAAACACGTTGTCGGGGTCGTGCTGGCCGGCCCCAACAGCGACAACATCGAGGGCACCGACGTCTTCACCGCCCGCAACGAGTCGGCCGCGGTGGAGCTGCTGAGCACGGTCGACGTTGCCGACCTGCCCAGCGGTGTCAGCACCGTGGTACTTGCGGGCAAGGAACAGCTCCTCGGCCGCCAGGGCCACTACGGCGGGTTGGCCAAGGCCGACAACCCGCTGCCCGCGCTTCCGGTGCGCTGAGTGGGCGCCACCTCCATCGCCGCGTCGGCCGGTACGGCGGCGCTGCTTGCGCTGGTCGGCAACCGAGCCGTCCGACCGACCGGCGATCGCGACGGCGACAGCGCCGGTGCGGGCTGGCGACGTCGGTGGCTCCGGACCAACCACGCCGGCCAGCAGGTCACCTTGCTCGAGGGGCCGGTGGCCGTCACCGCTGCGCTGGTGGCGCTGGCTGTTGGCGGCACCTCCAGGTCGCCGGCGGTCGCGGTAGCGGTTGCCGGTGCCGGAGTGGTGGGCGCGTACGACGACCTGTTCGGGACCACGCAGGCGAAAGGGTTCCGTGGCCATCTGCGGGCGCTGCGCCACGGCCAGGTCACCAGCGGCTCGGTCAAGATCGCGGGCGTCGGGGTCAGCGCGGCAGCAGCGGCCGCCCTGCTCGCCCGAAGCCGCCGCCACAACCAGCCCCGCCGGACGGTCGCTGGCTGGGCGCTGGAGCTGGCGGTGGACACTGCGCTGATCGCAGGGACCGCAAACCTGGTTAATCTTTGCGATCTGCGTCCCGGGCGGGCAGCCAAGGTCGTCACGCTGCTGGGTACGGCACTGCTAGCCGCCGGCCATGACGGCGCCGCGGCGGGTGCCGTGGTCGGTGCGGCGGCTGGGTCGCTGCCCGCCGATCTGGCGGAGCAGTCCATGCTCGGCGACTGTGGAGCCAACGGGCTCGGTGCCGGCATCGGTGCTGCGGCTGCCGCGTCCCTGCCCCCACCAGCCCGGCTGGTGATGCTGGCGGCTGTGGCGGCGCTGAACCTGGCCAGTGAGAAGGTGAGCTTCAGCGCGGTGATCGACGCCCAACCGCTGCTGCGTGCCGTCGATGGCTGGGGTCGACGGCCCCGCCCGACCGCGCCACCCACAACACCGCGGACCGGGCAGTGACCTCGACCCGATTCGGCTCGCTGGTGATCGGAGTCGGCGCACTGACCCTGGCTGCGCGGATCGTCGGCTTTGGCCGGTCGGTGGTGTTCTCCAAGACTGTCGGCGACACCTGCCTCGGTGACGTCTACAACGCCGCCAACCAGCTGCCCAACGTACTGTTCGAGATCGTTGCCGGGGGAGTGTTGGCCGGGGTGGTGATCCCGGTGGTGGCCCGCCATGTCAGTGCCCGCCGGACCGGGGCGACCTCGGTCACCACCTCGGCTCTGATCACCTGGACGATGCTGGTGCTTACCCCGGCGGCACTGGTGGCGTTGCTGAGTGCTCAGGCGTACGCATCGGTGTTCGCCGCGCCGTCGTGTTCGGGAGCGATGCCGACGCTGGCCGCGCTGCTGGCCATCTTCGTACCGCAGATCTGGCTGTACGGCCTCGCCGTGGTGAGCGCCGGTGTGCTGCAAGCGCACTCCAGGTTCCTCGCCGCCGCCGCTGCGCCGCTGCTGTCCAGTGCCGTGGTGATCTGCAGCTACCTGCTCTTCGCGGCGCTGGCCGACGACACCGCCCGCACTGACCTCACCGTCCTGGACCGCACCGCCCGGAACCGGGAAGCCCTCGCGGTGCTGGGGTGGGGCACCACGGCAGGGGTGCTCGCGCTCGCGCTGGCCACCGTGATCCCGCTGTCGCGGCTGGGGCTGCGCCTGCGGCCCCGGCTCCGCTTCGCTGCGGGGGACACCCGGGTGATCCTCGGTATTGCCGTCGCCGGCCTGGCCGGTCTGGTCATGCAGCAGCTCAGCCAGCTGCTGATCATCTGGGCCGCCCGGCAGACCGACGACCCTGGCGCGCTGACCCGGATCACCTGGGCCAACGCCATCTACCTGCTGCCCTTCGCCGTCCTGGTTGCCCCGATCCTGCAGCTCGCCTTCCCGCGCCTCAGCGCCGCCGCCGAGCAGGGGCGGGCCGAGGTGTCGCAGGTATTGGCCGGCGTGGTTCCGGTGGTGGGCTTCCTGTCCTGCCTCGGCGCGGCTCTGCTGGCGGCAACAGCCGTCCCGGTGGCGCGGGTGTTCGTGCTGGGACCGGGGTCTGGACGCACCGCTGCGCTTGCCCTGCCGATCGCCGCTTTCGCCCCCGGCGTGATCGGGTTCGCACTGCTCGGGCTGGCGTCGCGGACCCTGCTGGCCCACCATCTCGCCCGTGCCAGCGGTACGGCGACAGTGGCCGCGTGGGGCACCGTCATCGTTGCCGTTCTCGGAGCCGTCGGACTCCTCCCCAAGGCGTGGGTGGTCCCGGGGCTGAGCGCGGCGGTTTCAGTCGGCATGCTGGTCGGCGCAGCCGTCGGCTGGGTCCTGGTCGCGCGGACCGTACCGTTGAGCACGAGATGGCGACGGGCCTTGCTGGTGTCGGTGCTGGCCGCACTGGTCGCCGGCGCTGCAACCGGCTGGATGTCTCTCCCGCTGCTCGATGCCGGGATCTGGCTGTCCCTGGCCGGCGCCTTCGGCTGCGCCCTGGTGTGCAGCGGAGTGTTCGCAACGCTGGTCTATCTGGGCGACCGGCGGCTGCTGGGTCAGGTGTGGGCGCTGCGCCGCCGTGAGCCGGAGTCGGTACCGCAGTGAACAGGGAGGAAGCGATGACCGCAAAGGCAAGGCGGCGATGAGAGTCGCCCAGGTGCTGACTGCCAGTGAGGGCGGCATCGGTCGCCACGTCGCGAGCCTGGTGCCTCGGCTGGTCGACCGGGGCCACCAGGTGACGGTGTACTGCCCGGACTCCACCGCGCAGGCGCACGACTTCGCAGCTCTAGCCGTCCGCCCGGGGGTCGAGATCTGGCCGCTCAGCCACCTCCGCCGGGCCCGCGTCGCCGACGTGGTGCATGCGCACGGCTACAAGGCGGGCGCCTTGGCGTTGGTCGCGTGCGCTGTCGGTGGTCCATCTGTCGTGGTCACCTGGCACAACGCGATTCTGGGGAGGGGACGCCGCCGGCTCGTCGGCCAGCTCAGCCAGCGGCTCGTGGCTCGTGGGGCGGCGCTCACCCTGGGAGCCAGCAGCGACCTCGTCGACCAGGCGCGGCATCTGGGCGCCCGGGCTGCCCGGCTGTGGCCGGTTGCTGCGCCGGTTCTGCCCGCCGTCGGCTCGGACCGGACCCGGCTCCGCGCCGAGCTCGGGCTGACCGACGGCGACGTACTGGTACTGACCGTCGGGCGGCTGGCGCCGCAGAAGAACCTGGACCTGGTGCTCGATACGGCGGGTCGGCTGAAGGACCGGTCCTGGCTGCGGTTCGGCATCGTCGGCGGTGGGCCGGAGGCCGAACGGCTGGCCGTCCGGATCGAGGCCGAGTCGCTTCCCGTGGATCTGCTCGGCCACCGACCCGACATCGCTGCACTGCTTGACGCCGCTGACATCGCCCTGTTGACCTCCACCTGGGAGGCGCGGGCGCTGGTTGCCCAGGAGGCGCTGCTGGCCGGCTTGCCGCTGGTCAGCACCCGGGTGGGCGGGATCGAGGAGCTGGTGGGTGACGCGGCTCTACTGGTTCCGCCGGACGATGCGGCGGCGGCTGCTGCCGCGCTGCTCGAGCTAGCGGAGGACCCCGTACGCCGTGCCGCGTTGGCAGCCGCGGGCCGGGTGCGGGCCGCCACCTGGCCCGACGAGGACGCCGTCGCGGACGACGTAGTAGCGGCCTACGTCGACGTGCTGGGACCTCAGCCGACGTGTCCGCTGGGGAACGACGTCGAATAGTTATAGGCTGGAACCCCGTGAGCCCTCGCGCGAAATTCACGAAGCATCTGTTCGTCACCGGTGGCGTCGCCTCCTCACTCGGCAAGGGGCTGACCGCGTCCAGTCTGGGTAGCCTGCTGGTGGCCCGTGGCCTCAATGTCACGATGCAGAAGCTGGACCCGTACCTCAACGTCGACCCGGGCACGATGAACCCGTTCCAGCACGGTGAGGTGTTCGTGACCGAGGACGGGGCTGAGACCGACCTCGACGTCGGTCACTACGAGCGTTTCCTGGACGTCAACCTGTCGGCCGTGGCGAACGTGACCACAGGCAAGGTGTACTCCTCCGTCATTGCGAAGGAGCGCCGTGGTGACTACCTGGGCGACACCGTGCAGGTCATCCCGCACATCACCAACGAGATCAAGGAGCTAATGCTCGGGATGGGCGGCGAGGGCATCGACGTCGTCATCCACGAGATCGTCGGGACCGTAGGCGACATCGAGTCGCTGCCGTTCCTGGAGGCTGCCCGGCAGGTCCGCCACGACGTCGGCCGGGAGAACGTGTTCTTCCTGCACGTGTCCTTGCTGCCGTACATCGGTCCCAGCGGTGAGCTCAAGACCAAGCCGACCCAGCACTCGGTAGCAGCCCTGCGCCAGGTCGGTATCCAGCCGGACGCCATCGTGTGCCGCTCCGACCGCCCGATCCCCGACCACGTGAAACGCAAGATCTCCCTCATGTGCGACGTCGACACCGAGGCCGTGGTGGAGAACACCGACGTGCCCAGCATCTACGACCTGCCGAAGGTGCTGCACAGCGAGGGCCTGGACGCCTACGTGGTACGCCGGCTGGACCTGCGTTTCCGCGACGTGGACTGGACCAGCTGGAACGACCTGCTCGACCGGGTGCATCACCCCAAGGAAGAGGTCACCATCGCGCTGGTCGGCAAGTACATCGACCTCCCCGACGCCTACCTTTCGGTGGGCGAGGCGCTGCGGGCCGGCGGCTTCGCCAACCACGCCAAGGTAGTGGTCCGCTGGGTGCCCTCCGATACCTGTGAGACGCCCGAAGGTGCGTCCCGAGCGCTACAAGACGTCGACGGGATCTGCATCCCCGGCGGGTTCGGCATCCGCGGTGTTGAGGGCAAGGTCGGCGCCATCCGGTACGCGCGGGAGAACCTGATCCCGATCCTCGGGCTGTGTCTGGGGCTGCAGTGCATGGTGATCGAGGTCGCCCGCGACGTGGCCGGCCTCGATGGTGCGGACTCCTCGGAGTTCGCGCCCGACGCCCCGCATCCCGTCATCGCGACGATGGCTGAGCAGGTCGCCATCGTCGGGGGAGCGGGTGACCTTGGCGGCTCGATGCGTCTGGGCTCCTACCCCGCCCGGCTGCTGCCGGGTTCGGTGGTGGCCAAGCGTTACGGCGAGACCTTGGTTGCGGAGCGGCACCGGCATCGCTACGAGGTGAACAACGCCTATCGGGACAAGCTGGAGCAGGCCGGTCTGGTGATCAGTGGCACCTCGCCCGACTCCACTCTGGTCGAGTTCATCGAGTTGCCCGACGATGTCCACCCCTACTTCGTCGCCACCCAGTCGCACCCGGAGCTGAAGTCGCGTCCGACCAAGCCGCACCCGTTGTTCGAGGGCCTGGTGTCCGCGGCGCTGGACCGCAAGATCGCCACCCGGCTCCCGGTGGACGGCAAGAGATGATCGTGCTGGCTCGAGCCGACCTCGTTGACATCGCCGACGCCTGGCCAGTGATCGAGTCCACCACGTTGGCGAAGGGGCAGATCACCACCTACGTCCAGGACCAGGTCCGGACACCGACCGGTGGCCAGATGAGCCGGGAGTATCTGAAGCATCCCGGGGCGGTGGGGGTCATCGCAGTCGATGAGCAGGACCGGCTGGCGCTGGTGCGCCAGTACCGGCATCCGGTCCGGCACCGGCTGATCGAACCGCCAGCGGGACTGCTGGACGTGGACGGTGAGGACTACCTGCTGGGTGCCCAGCGTGAGCTGGCCGAGGAGGTGGGGATTGCCGCGGGCAGCTGGCGGGTGCTGGTCGACCTCTTCAGCTCCCCTGGCATGGCGGACGAACCGCTGCGGATCTATCTGGCCGAGGACCTCAGCGCTACGGACGCACCCGAGGGGTTTGTGCTGGACGGCGAGGAAGCTGAGATGGACATCGTCTGGGCTCCACTGGCTCTGGTGGTGGACGCGGTGCTGGCCGGTGACCTGCACAACCCGCTGCTGGTTGCTGGCGTACTGGCCGCCTGGGCAGCCCGGCAGCGTGGCGGCTTCCACACCCTGCGGCCGGGTTCGGCGCCCTGGCCCGCACGGGAGGCCGAGCATCGCCACTCCTAGGCACAGTGGCGGTCTATGCTCGCAAGGGCACCGAGCGATGCGCTGCCCGAGGAGCATCCAGGCCGAGGAGTGTCCATGCTGGTAGGAGTTCCGACCGAGATCAAGAACCACGAGTACCGGGTCGCCATCACGCCTTCAGGCGTGCACGGCCTCACTCGCAGCGGGCACGAGGTGATCGTCGAGTCGGGTGCCGGGCTGGGGTCCTCCATCACCGACGCCGAGTACGCAGCCGCCGGCGCCACCATCGCCGAGAACCATGACCAGGTCTGGAGCCGGGCGGACCTGATCATGAAGGTTAAGGAGCCGATCCCGGTCGAGTACGACCGGATGCAGCCCGGGCAGGTCCTCTTCACCTATCTGCACCTGGCGGCCAGCCGTGAGTGCACCGCGGCGCTGCTGGACCGCAAGGTCACCGGGATCGCGTACGAGACGGTGCAAGCCAGCGACGGGTCGCTGCCGCTGCTGGCCCCGATGTCGGAGGTGGCCGGTCGGCTGGCTCCGCAGGCCGGGGCCTATCACCTGATGCGGCAGGGTGGTGGCCGGGGCACCTTGATGGGGGGCGTGTCCGGGGTCTACGCCGCGAAGGTCGTCGTCATCGGCGCCGGGGTGTCGGGCATGAACGCAGCGGCCATCGCTTTGGGCATGCAGGCTGAGGTGCTGCTGCTGGACTCCAACATCGACAAGCTCCGGCAAGCCGACCGGATCTACCAGGGACACCTCCAAACCGTCGCGTCCAACGCCTACGAGGTCGAACGGGCGGTGCTCGACGCCGACCTGGTGATCGGCGCGGTGCTGGTGCCCGGGGCGAAGGCGCCGACCTTGATCAGCAACGACCTGGTGTCGCGGATGCGGCCCGGCAGTGTGCTGGTCGACATCGCCATCGACCAGGGGGGCTGCTTTGAAGACTCCCGGCCCACCACGCACGCCGAACCGACCTTCCTGGTGCACAAGTCCGTCTTCTACTGTGTCGCCAACATGCCGGGGGCGGTGC
Source organism: uncultured Propionibacteriaceae bacterium (assembly GCA_902805915.1). Lineage (GTDB taxonomy): Bacteria > Actinomycetota > Actinomycetes > Propionibacteriales > Propionibacteriaceae > Microlunatus. Next base: position 19,178 of record CADCUO010000184.1, read on the forward strand.
CCAACACGTCGACGTACGCCCTCACCAACGTGACGCTGCCGTACGCGCTGAGCCTGGCCAACCATGGCTGGCAACAGGCCTTGTCCGCCGACCCGGCGCTGGCTCTGGGTTTGAACACCCACAACGGGGAGCTCACCAACGCGATGGTGGCCCAGGCTCACGGCCTGCAGCACCGTGAGCTTCCCGAGGTCCTCAGCTGACAGCCGAGCCGGCCGGATGTCGTTCCCGCCCGGTGCGGCATGGGATGGGCTGACATGGCCTCAGCACTCGAGTCGCTGATCGCGGCCTATCTGGACCACCTCGCCGTGGAGCGTGGAGTGTCCAGGCACACCACCAGCGCCTATCGACGCGACTTGCGCCGGTACGCAGCATTTCTGCAGGCTCGTGGGGTCACCGAGCCCGGTGAGGTGACCCAGGCACTCGTGGTGGAGTTCGCCGTCAGTCTGAGCACAGGAGAGCGCCGGCCCTCTGAAGGCCGCACCGATACAGGCACGGAGTCGGAGGCTGAGCGGAGCGAGAACGGCGAATGGCTGAGGCCTCCGCTGGCCAGTACCAGCGTCGCTCGTGCCGTGGTCGCGGTGCGCAGCCTCCACCGGTTCGCGGTGGAGGAGGGCACCTGCAGCAACGACCCGGCCGCTGAGGTACAACCACCCCAGCCACCGCGGCGGCTGCCGAAGGCACTCAGCCTGGACCAGGTGCAGGCGATCCTGGAGGTACCGGACCGCGACAGCGAGCTAGGCCTGCGTGATCGAGCTCTGCTGGAGCTGCTCTACGGCACCGGAGCCCGGGTGTCTGAGGCGGTGGACCTCGACGTGGACGACGTCTCCCGGCTGGTAGGCGCACCTGCCGACCAGACGCCGGGGCTGCGCGTCCTGGGCAAGGGCAGCAAGGAGCGGATCGTGCCGCTCGGCTCGTACGCGCGCGCGGCGCTGAGTGAGTATCTGGTGCGTGCTCGGCCGCTTCTGGCCGGTCGCGGTAAGGCCACGCCGGCACTTTTCCTGAACGCCCGCGGCGGCCGGCTGTCGCGGCAGAGCGCCTGGTCGGTCCTGCAGTCGACGGCTGAGCGGGCGGGGCTGAAGGCCCACGTGTCGCCGCACACCCTGCGACACTCCTACGCTACCCACCTGCTCGACGGGGGCGCCGACGTACGGGTGGTTCAGGAGCTGCTCGGCCATGCCTCGGTGACCACAACGCAGATTTACACCCTGGTTACGGTGGACCATCTCCGCGAGGTGTACCTGACGTCTCACCCCCGCGCGTACTAGGCTGCGGCGAGACAACTCACCGAGATGGTGACTGAGGAGGATTCGCGGTGGACAACACGCACGAGTCGGTCGATTCGGCGACAACCGAGGATCAGGGACCCCTGAACCGTCAGGATCTCACCGATCGATCCCCCGGCGACTCCAGCGGGACCACACCCGAACACCTCGTCCTGCCGGGGGAACCCGAGCTCGAGGCAGCGGCAGTCGCACTGCACGACCTGACCGGCGCCCAACCGGAGCTGCTCGGGCCCGCCCCGGCAGCCCGTAAGCCGCACCCGGCGGCCGCCGTCCAGCCGGACGCCGAGATCGGCCCGACCGGACGCCCGTGGCCCAAGCTGCCACCGCCCGAGCCACCGAGCTCGCACGGCCCGGCGATGATCGTGGCGATGTGCAACCAGAAGGGCGGCGTCGGCAAGACGACCAGCACCATCAACCTCGGTGCCGCGCTGGTGGAGACGGGCCGCACGGTGCTGCTGGTCGACTTCGACCCCCAGGGCTCGCTCTCTGTCGGGCTGGGCGTCAACCCCCACACTCTCGAGGTCAGCATCTACAACCTGCTGCTCGGGCGGAACGTGTCGCCTGACGAGGTGATCGCCAAGACCGAGGTCGAGGGCCTGGACATCCTGCCGAGCAACATCGATTTGTCCGCGGCCGAGGTGCAGCTGGTTTCGGAGGTGGCGCGGGAGCAGACGCTGCTGCGGGTGCTGGAGAAGGTCAGGGACCGCTACGACGTCATCCTGATCGACTGCGCACCCTCGCTCGGGCTGCTGACCATCAACGCACTCACCGCGGCCGACAAGGTGATCATGCCGCTGGAGTGTGAGTTCTTCGCTCTGCGCGGTATCGCGCTGCTGACCGACACCATCTCCAAAGTGCAGGACCGGCTGAATCCCAGCCTGGAGATCCTCGGCATCCTCGGCACCATGTACGACCCGCGCACCCTGCACAGCCGCGAGGTGCTGGAGCGGGTGGTGCAGGCCTTCGGTGAGACGGTCTTCCACACCGTGATCCGGCGGACCGTTAAGTTCCCGGAAACCAGCGTGGCGGGGGAGCCGATCACCACCTACGCCTCTGCTTCACCGGGCGCCGAGGCGTACCGGTCACTCGCTCGTGAGGTGCTGGCCCGTTGCCACGCCGCGTAAGTCTGCCCGGCGCCTCCGAGCTGTTCCGCCCCACCGAGCGGCCGCCGGCCACGGAAGAGCCGACCGACGGCGACTCGGTCGACGAGACTGTTGCAGCCGCTGATGCGGCGGCGGAGCAGTCGGGGCGTGGGTCGGGTCGGGTCCGCCACGACGAGAAGATCACCGTGTACGTCAGCAGTGATGAGCTGGTGGCTCTGGAGCGCGCTCGACTGACCCTGCGCGCCGAACACGGCATGGCGGTGGACCGGGGTCGGATCGTCCGGGAAGCCATCTCGGCGGCCATCGCGGACCTGGCCGATCGCGGAGCCGGCTCCGACCTGGTCCGAAGGCTCTCCCAGCCGTGACCTCGGTACCGCATCTGGAACGAACCGCACCAGCTGGCAGCGCCGCCAGCGTCGGGCTCGGCGAAGCAGCAGCGAGCCAGCAGTTCCAGGTCCACCTGGTCAACTTCGAGGGGCCGTTCGACCTGCTGCTCCAGCTGATCTCGCGGCACAAGATGGACATCACCGAGGTCGCACTGTCGAAGGTGACAGTTGAGTTCATCGCCCACATCAAGGCAGCAGGGGAGGCGTGGGACCTGGAGCAGACGAGTCAGTTCGTGCTGGTCGCGGCCACGCTGCTGGACCTGAAAGCGGCCCGGCTGATTCCCTCCGGTGAGGTCGACGACCCTGAGGACCTGGCTCTGCTGGAGGCTCGTGACCTGCTCTTCGCCCGGCTGCTGCAGTATCGCGCCTTCAAGCAGGTGGCAGCGTATCTGGCGGAGCGGCTCGATGCTCAGGGCCGACGGCATCCCCGCACCGCTGGGATGGAGGCGCGGTTCACCGCGCTGCTGCCGGAGGTGAAGATCGCCACCACGCCGGAACGGTTCGCCGCCCTGGCCGCCAAGGCGCTGGCGCCTCGCCAGGCAGACGTGTTGTCGCTGGCCCACCTGCACGCCCCCGCGGTCAATGTCCGCGACGAGGCCGTCGTGGTGGTGGACCGGCTACGCCGGGCCCGCTCGATGACGTTCCGGGCGCTCACCGGCGACTCCCCTGACCGGCTCACCACCGTCTGCCGGTTTCTGGCTCTACTGGAGCTGTTCGGCGCGGGCGCCGTCGCGTTCGACCAGCTCACCCCGCTCGGTGAGCTGACCATCCGTTGGACCGGAGCCGACGAGGGTGAGCTGACCATCTCTGACGAGTTCGACGTACCGGCCCGTACCGGCGTCGCCGGTACGGGCGAGATTTCGGCCCAGAGTTCCCAGGAGGACATTCGTGACTGAGACAACCCCCGAGTGGACCCAGCGTGCCTCCTCCACAGCGGCCGCGGTTGAACAGCCGGCCCTGATCGAGTCACGGTCAGCAGCCGACATCACCGGCCCGCTGGAAGCGCTGCTGCTGCTGGCCGACGACCCTGTCAGCGAGACCACGCTGGCGCAGGCGCTGGATGTGCCGACCACGGTGGTCGCCGATGCGCTGGCCGAACTGGTCGCCTTCTACGACGAGACCGGGCGCGGCTTCGAGCTGCGTCGGGTCGGTGACGGTTGGCGGTACTACACCCGCGAGGAACATGCCGACCTGATCGCCGGCTACGTCTTGGAGGGTCAGCAGTCCCGGCTGTCGCAGGCGGCCCTGGAGACGCTGGCGGTCGTCGCGTACCAGCAGCCGATCTCACGGGGCCGGATCTCTGCGGTTCGTGGGGTCAATGTCGACGGCGTGATCCGTACCTTGCTGGC
>CADCUO010000185.1 GCA_902805915.1 uncultured Propionibacteriaceae bacterium
GAGAGCAGACCCGCGACATGCTGCGCCATGCAAGCGGGCAGCCGGTCGACCACTTCGCCTACCCATATGGAATGGTCAGCGCCAGGGCCTTCCCCCGCCTCCACGACGCCGGCTACAAGACGGCCTTTCAGCTGCGGGCGACGAAGCTGGATCCCGGAGCCCCGCTGTACACGCTGCGCCGCTCTATCGCCGTGTCCACCTGGAGCGGCGCCAGTTTGATCAAGTACCTGGCGAAACACCGGCCCTGACATCCGCACCTGTGGCGATCTGCCTTAACTGAGCGGGACGAGGGCACGACAACGGCTGCATCGCCGGCGGCCGTCGCCCGCCGGCAGTCATACACTCTGGCCGTGATCACGAAACCTGGCCCGCTGTCATGAATGCTGGCTCAGCGAGTGTTGTGATCCCTGATGCGCTGGTGGCCTCCCACATCAAGTACTTCGGCGACGCGGGCAGGCGGTGGGTCAACGCCTTACCGACCCTGGCCGCCGATTGCCTTGATCGCTGGCAGCTGCGCGTTGACGGCGCGGCCGCCTTCGGTGCAGTTGCGCTCGTACTGCCAGTCATCCGAGCTGACGGAACGCCGGCGGCACTGAAGCTGCAGCCTGTGGACGAGGAGACTGCCGGCGAGGCGGTGGCGCTGAAGGAATGGTCGGGTCTTGGTGCCGTGCGACTGCTTGAGCATGATGCGGGCTCGGGCTCGATGCTGCTCGAGCGGCTTGACGCGACCCGCTCACTGGCGACGGTGCCCGACGACCTCGCCGCATTGGAGATCATCGCCGGGCTTCTGGCTCGGCTCAATACCGTACGAGCGCCCACCGGCTTCCGCCGCCTGGAAGACATAGCAGAGGCCATGCTGAACCAGACGCCGCGCCTTCTAGGACTGCTTTTGGATCCGCTGGAGCGTCAGCTCTTAGACAACTGCGCCGCCCGTTTGCGCGAGGTGCTGGGCGAACCAGTCGATAATCGGCTCTTGCACTGGGATCTGCACTACTTCAACGTCCTGGCTCCCTTTTCGTTCGACGAGCAGGAACCTTGGCTCGCGATTGATCCCAAGCCGCTCGCTGGGGACCCCGGCTTTGAGCTTCTTCCTGCCCTATGGAACCGGTGGGACGACGTCGTTGCCACCGGCGACGTGGCTGGCGCGGTGCTTCGTCGGTTCAACCTGATGGTTGAGATCCTGAGGCTGGATAGGGAACGGGCGCGCGTCTGGACTTTGGCTCGCGTATTGCAGAATGCCCTCTGGGATCTCGAACAGTTCGGCGCGACCTCGCTGGTACCTGCTCACCGCTCCATAGCCGAGTCGTTACTCAGCAGCAGGTCCTGACAGCCTCATCAACCTTGCGGTCGGGACACGCCCCGTGTCGTGGTGGCCCCAACGCAGCGACGGCGCCGGATATAACGGACAAAAGAGTTCCCCAGGGTTGACATTGGAGGGCGCTCCAAGGTTTACCGTCGATTTCATGAACCCTGCGACGACCTACCCACGTGGACTCAGGGTTGCCGAGTTGGCGGCTGCTGTCGGCGTTGCCACGGACACCATCCGCTACTACGAGAAGGCGGGGTTACTGCCGCCCCCGCCCCGGACGGCCGCGGGTTATCGGGCGTACGGCGCGGACGCGATCGACCGACTCCAGTTCATCCAAGGGGCCCAGCGCCTCGGTTTGAAGCTCCGTGACGTCAAGGACCTTCTGGCTGTCCGGGATACCGGCGTCTGCCCGTGTGAACCGGCGGAGCAGCTACTGCGACGCAGGCTGGCTGACCTGGACGCCGAGTTGGCTCAACTAGATGCGCTGCGCCAGCAGATGCTCGCCATTGTCGAGGCACTGCCATCGGCCAACTGTCCCCCGCCCCTGCCTGGCACCTGGTGCCCGCCCATCGAGAGGAGGTGAATCATGCCCTCGACCATCCTGTCGTGTGACTGCGACCCAGAATGCAGCGATCAGGACTGCCCCTGCTGCTGCTGCTGATCTGACGAACGTCTGCCGCCGAGCGCGCCGGCGGCCGACGCACGAGCCGGGGAGCCATTCGAGGCTCGATGACTTCATCTGACCGGGGCCAAGGACCGCAGCTGGAGTCTCGATCGAGACGTGTATTGATAGGGCATCCCAACCCACCGGATCTCGTCGTAGCGTCAGTGCAGTGGACAACCGTGCAGTGGACAACCGTGCCGTGGACAACCGTGCCGAAGTCCGCGAGTTCCTCATCTCGCGGCGAGCCAAGATCACCCCGCAGCAAGCCGGTATGCCCGACATCGGCGCCCGAAGAGTTCCAGGGCTGCGTCGCGGCGAGGTGGCCGCCCTCGCCGGGGTCAGCATCGAGTACTACTCCAAGCTCGAACGCGGGGCTATCGGCGGCGTCTCCGCCTGGGTTCTGGACGCGATCGCCCGCGCCTTGCAGCTCGACGACGCGGAACGAGCCCACCTGTTCCATCTCGCCCACGCCGCCGACGGCACCAGCGCAGGCATACGACCGCGCCGCCGGCCCGGCAAACATTGGGCACCACGACCCGGCCTGCAGTGGGTGCTGGACAGGTTCACCGCTCCCGCCATCGTCCGCAACGGCCGAATGGACCTCCTCGCAGCGAACCACCTCGGCCGGGCCATGCACGCAGCCATCTACGGTGCCGACGGTGGACAGCCCAACTTCGCCCGCTTCACCTTTCTCCACCTCGACGCCGCCCACGACTTCTACCCCGACTGGGACGGGGCGGCCGACACCTGCGTCGCAATCTTGCACACCGAAGCCGGGCGCGACCCTCACGACAAAGACCTCCATGACCTGGTCGGCGAGCTGTCCACCCGCAGCGCCGAGTTTCGCCGCCGCTGGAGCACCCACAACGTCCGCTACCACGGCGCAGGCACCAAACACTTCCATCACCGCGACGTCGGGGACCTCGAACTCGCCTACGAGAGTGTCGACATGATCTCCGACCCCGGCCTCACGCTCACCCTCTACGCCCCTGAACCCGCCTCACCCACCGCCCATGCCCTCGACCTCCTTGCCTCCTGGACCGCCCTCACCGAGAGCGCCGACAACACCCACCAAGCGACCTAGCCGGCGTACCAGGGTGAAGCCTGACTAACGGCGGCACTTTGCGTCGTCTGCCGCCAGTCAGGACCGGTTCGCGGCCCAGGGCCGGTTGGGCGGCGCCGCGCAGCGGGGAGCGGCGTAGTCGCTCCGCTCGGACCTTGTCCACACCGCGTCTTCCCGGTCCCCAATGGAGACCGGGACGACATCTGCTTTCAGCTATCACCCATCGGTTGACAGGTCACGAATCTCGGCCTCCACGCCTTTATAACCCTTCTACGCAGCTGCTGCAGGCGAGAAACGTGCAACTCGATATCAGCTGCAGCCGCTGGTGCTGCCGCAACCCTCGCAGACGTAACAGCTGCCACTGGGCCGCATCTTGGTGCCGCAGGTGAAGCACAGCGGCGCATCGACGCTCGTGCCGGTGACCTGCTCCATCAGCTCGGCGGTGGTCCGAGCCGTTGCAGGAGCCGGTTTGGCGGAGTGGGAAACCGCGGCCAGGTCCGTCTTCACCTCGTCCCCGATGTCGCTCATCAACGACTGCGCCTCGCTGAGCTCGTCCACCTCCTCGGGCAGATACGAGCCGGTCTCGACATGGCGGGCCCGCTCGGTGGCGGTATAGATGCCCAGCTCTGCCCGCTGGTCGAAGGACAGATAGTCCAGCGCCAGCCGACGGAAGATGTAGTCCATGATCGACTGTGCCATCCGCACATCCGGGTCGTCGGTCAGACCGGCCGGCTCGAACTTGAGGTTGGTGAACTTCTGCACGAACGTCTCCAGCGGCACGCCGTACTGCAGGCTGATCGAGATGGCGACGGAGAAGGCATCCATCACCCCAGCCAGGGTCGACCCTTGCTTGCCAAGTTTGAGGAACACCTCCCCCAGTCCGTCGTCGGGGTACGAGCCAGCCGTCATGTAGCCCTCGGCGCCGCCCACGGAGAACGAGGTGGTGCGGCTCGGGCGTGACTTCGGCAGGCGCTTGCGGGTTGGCCGGTAGACGACCTTCTCCACCACTGTCTCCTCAGTCGCCTTGGCGGGCTTCGCCTTCCCGTCGCTCAGCGGCTGCCCCACCTTGCAGTTGTCCCGGTACACGGCCAACGCCTTGAGGCCGAGCTTCCATCCCTGCAGATAGACGTCGGCGATCTCCTCGACGGTTGCTGTCTCGGGCAGGTTGACAGTCTTGGAGATCGCGCCGGACAGGAACGGCTGCGCCGCGGCCATCATCCGGACGTGTCCCATCGGCTTGATCGCTCGCTGGCCCATGGCGGTGTCGAAGACCTCGTAATGCTCTGGCCGTAAGCCGGGGGCGTCGATGACGTGGCCGTTCTCGGCGATGAACTCGATGATCGCCTCAGCGGTCTCGGTCGCGTAGCCCATCCGCCGCAAGGCCCGCGGGATGGTCTGGTTGACGATCTGCATCGAGCCGCCACCGACGAGCTTCTTGAACTTCACCAGGGAGAAGTCGGGCTCGATGCCGGTGGTATCGCAGTCCATCATGAAGCCGATGGTGCCGGTCGGTGCCAGTACCGAGGCCTGCGCGTTGCGGTAGCCGTTGATCTCCCCGATCTTGATCACGCCGTCCCAGGCTTTGGTGGCACGCTTCTGAACCTCGGAGTCAAGTGACCCGACGGTCCGCAGCGCGTCATTGGCCGCCTGGTGCTTACGCATCACCCGCTGGTGAGCATCGGCGTTGCGGGCGTAGCCCTCGTACGGACCCACGATCCCAGCGAGCTCGGCCGAGCGGCGGTACGACGTGCCTGTCATCAAGGAGGTGATCGCCGCAGACAAGGCGCGGCCGCCCTCGGAGTCGTAGCCGTGACCGGTTGCCATCAACAGGGCGCCGAGGTTGGCGTACCCGATGCCGAGCTGTCGGTAGTCGCGAGTGGTCTGAGCGATCGCCTCCGTCGGAAAGTCGGCGAAACAGATCGAGATGTCCATCGCGGTAATGATCAGCTCGACCGCCTTCTCGAACAGCTCGGCGTCGAAGGTGTCGTCGTCGCGTAGGAACTTGAGCAGGTTGAGGCTGGCCAGGTTGCAGGAGGAGTTGTCCAGGCTCATGTACTCCGAGCACGGGTTGGACGCGGTGATCCGGCCGGTCTCGGGGTTGGTGTGCCAGTCGTTGATGGTGTCGTCGTACTGGATGCCGGGGTCGGCGCAGGCCCAGGCCGCCTGGGCCACTTTGCCGAACAGCTCGCGGGCGTCGACGGTGCTGATGATCCGGTGATCGGTACGCGCCCGCAGCGGGAACTCGAGCCCGTTCTCCATCGCACGCATGAACTCGTCGGTGACCCGAACGGAGTTGTTTGCGTTCTGGTACTGCACGGAGGTGATGTCCTTGCCACCCAGGTCCATGTCGAAACCGGCGTCGCGCAGGGCGCGGATCTTGGCCTCCTCCTTCGCCTTGGTCTCGATGAACTCCTCGATGTCGGGGTGGTCGATGTCCAGGACGACCATCTTCGCCGCGCGGCGGGTGGCGCCACCGGACTTGATGGTGCCAGCGCTCGCATCGGCGCCGCGCATGAAAGAAACCGGACCGGAGGCAGTGCCGCCCGAGCTCAACAGTTCCTTGGAGGAGCGGATCCGGGACAGGTTCAAGCCGGCCCCCGAGCCGCCTTTGAAGATGAAACCTTCCTCCTTGTACCAGTTCAAGATGGAGTCCATCGAGTCGTCGACTGACAAAATGAAGCACGCGCTGACCTGCTGTGGAGACTTCGTACCGACGTTGAACCAGACCGGTGAGTTGAAGCTGAAGTACTGGTGCAGCAGCATCCAGGTGAGTTCGTGCTCGAAGATCTCGGCTGCCTGGGAGTCAGCGAAGTAGCCGTAGTCCTCTCCCGCCTTGCGGTAGGTCTTCACGACGCGGTCGATCAACTGCCTCAAACCCTGCTCGCGAGCCTCCGTCCCGACCGCTCCCCGGAAGTACTTGGTGGTGACGATGGTGGAGGCGTTCACGCTCCAGAAGCTGGGGAACTCCACGTTCTTCTGCTCGAAGACCACCTCGCCGGTCTTCCAGTTCTGCTGCACGACATCGCGGCGTTCCCACGTGACATCGTCGTAGGGGTGCACGCCTTCGGTGGTGAAGACCCGGTTGATGGTCAGCCCCCCGGCTTTGCCACGCTGCTTGCGGACGTCTGTTCGCCCATTCGTCGAGCGGGTGCTCTCGGTCATCTCTCTGCCTCTCTTTGCCGCTGTGGTGCGGTGCTGCTGGGGGTGTGGTACCGGCTGTCTGGTCGTGCGGTCCTGCTGGGGGGTGCCGTCAGGGACTCTGCCGGCGGGGCGTCAACTTGTGTGGCGTGAACGTGCTGACCTTGCTGTCTGCGACCTGGTTGGGAATCATCGGCTCGATGCCAGTCGGTTCCTGCTCAACGCGCAGCAGGGCAATCTCGGCCTCGAAGTCGTCCACCGACTCGTACTGCCGGTAGACGCTGGCGAACCGGAGATATGCAACCTGGTCCAGTTCCCGCAGGGGACCCAGGATGGCAACGCCAACTTCGTCGGCAGGTACCTCCGGCTGACCCGAGGCTCGGAGTGAGTCCTCCACCAGCTGGCCAAGCCTGGCCAGCTGAGTTTCGTCGACTGGCCGGCCCTTGCATGCCTTCCGGACACCACTGATCACCTTGTCGCGGTTGAACGGCTCAACCACGCCACTGCGTTTGACCACTACGAGCTGCATCTGCTCGATTGTGGTGAACCGTCGTTCACATGCCGGACACTGCCTACGTCGGCGGATGCTGCCACCGTCCTCCGCTGCCCGGGAGTCCAACACCTTGGAGTCGGTGTGTCGGCAGTAAGGACAGTGCATGACGACTCCTCTCGCGATCTGGGGACCAGGCTGGGGATAAGCCTGTGATTCGGGTGTGGACCACCTGTGGAGAACCAACCACTACCTGTGGAGGAACCACACCGGTGTAACTACTAGATATGGACACCGTACGTCCAATGTCTATTGTCCGCAAGACCACTGACAAAAACGTGCAGCGTGTCGCAGGACCGCCCAGCAGCTGACCATGGGAAGGGTCGGGGACGCTCTGCCCAGACCCACCCGGGCGGGCTCAGCCGAGATTCCGAAGCACCGTGTAGAGAACCGCTGCGGTCATCACGATCACGAGCCACTGCGTAGGACCGACCCCCCGTAGCCGTGCTCCCAGGGCACCGCCCAGCCGCACTCGCGGTCCACCGACGACCTCGACTGTCCACAACACGCCGAGGACGGCGAGCACGACTAGGCCGATCAGCGCGAGTGGGTTGTAGGAGAAGGCGGCGGCGACGTCAAGATGCAGCAGCGAGCTACCCATCCGCGTGCCGCCACAGAGGGGGCAGTCCCAGCCGGTCAGCGAACGGAACAAGCACGGAAGACCCAAGCCGGTGGATTCATAGACAACACTCAGGCCCACGCCGTAGCCGAAGAAGCCCCCGAGCGCGACAAGGCCGCTAGAGGCCTTGAACTCCTTAGCCTGGTATCCGGACGACTCCACCTCACCATTGTGCCCTCTGGCCGGCCGACCCTGTCCTAGACTGCTGGCGCCATGTCCGACAACGAGAGATGACCATGAGCGCGCAGAACCCGGGTCACTGGAACACCCCTGACCCAGCCGGCGAGCCGTCGCAGCCTGGCTATGGGCAGCAGGCGTCCGGGCAACCAAGCTACGGGCAGCCCGGATACGGGCAGCCGGGATACGGGCAGCCGGGCTACCCAGCGCAGCAGTCCGTCGGCCTACCACCGCTCGAAACCGACTAC
>CADCUO010000186.1 GCA_902805915.1 uncultured Propionibacteriaceae bacterium
CGGCCGACCCCGCTGGCCCTCCGACGAGGGCAGCAACGGCTCGATCCGCTCCCACTGGGAGTCACTCAACAACGCAGTCCGTGACACCTGCCCACCATCACCGAGCATCAAGCAAGGCATTGGGAGACACGCTCTAGGTCGCAGTCCGAGCCGACCACTAGGACGGACCCTTCAGGCCATGGCGGCAATCGGGTAGTTGCTCAGTGGACTCGCTCGTACTCCAAGGCTGCTCCGAGCCCAGTAAAGCGGGCTTGGCTCTCGATTGGGCCGGACGCCGCACGGGCGGAGACTTGGCCTCGTTGTGGGTCATCGAAGGCATCGGCACCTACGGGGCCGGGCTGGCCCGCGCCGCCGCGCAGGGAGGCTATCCAGTCGTCGAAGCGGCCCGGATGAACGCCCGCGGCCACCGCGGCATAGGCAAGTCAGACCCACTCGACGCCCAGCGAACCGCGCCGCCGTGCTGCCGCTGGACGTCACCGAGCTCCGCCACCCACGCCGTGACGAGGGCACGCGTGCTGCGTTGCGCGTCCTGGTCGCTGCCCGCGACCACATGACCGGCGAACGCACCGGCACCGTGAACGCGCTCACAGGGCTGGTCCGCTCGACCGACCTCGGAACCGACGCTCGTCGACCACCAAGCAGATCAACGAGATCTCGGCGTGGCGCACCCGAACCGAAGACCTTGGATCGGCTACCGCCCGCGCCGAAGCCGTGCGGCTGGCCCGACGGGTCCTCGCCCTCGACGCCGAACTCACAGCGAACCAGACCCGCATGAGTGAGCTGATCAGCCAGAGCCCCGCCGCCGAGCTGCTCAACCAGACCGGCATCGGGGCCGTCACCGCTGCCATCGTGCTCAGCGCCTGGTCCCACCCCGGCCGAGTGCGCTCAGAAGCCGCGTTCGCCTGCCTCGCCGGAGTGAACCCCATCCCAGCGTCGTCGGGCAACACGATCCGCCACCGCCTCAACCGCGGCGGGGACCGCCGCCTCAACCGGGCCCTCCACATGGCCGTCGTGACCCGGATGCGGATGGACCCACGCACCCGCGCCTACGTCGAACGACGCACCGCTGAAGGCCGCGCGACCAAAGAGATCCGCCGGTACCTCAAGTGCTACCTTGCCCGTCAGATTTACCGCCACCTCGCCCACGCCTACAGTCCCAACCCGGCGACTTGACGAACATAGGAGAGTCGCATACTCCTCGCCGCCTCAGGCCAACGTGCCTACCGGACCCGCCCCACCCATGCTTGATTCCGAAGAGCCCCCGATGGTACTTGGCTGAGCGGGCTGCTGTCGCAACGCTGGTGCCGTACGCTGCATAGTGAATGTTCGCCGCAGTCCTACCACTGTCATCTGGCTCGCAACCGCGGCGCGACCAGCTAGGACATGACCAGATCAGCGAATACCACCACGTTGTCGCGGTAGCCGGTCGAGGTATCGTAGACGCCGCTACAGGTCATCAGGTGCAGGGCAGGTCGGCCATCGGTGCGGTACACCAGCTGGTCTGGGAAGTGGTCTTTCGGGTAGGACTGCACCTTTGAAACTACAAAGGTCACCATTGATTTGTCGGCGCGTTGAACCGAGATGGTGGCACCCTTCCTCAGAGAGGCGAGCCGGTAGAACACCGCTGGGCCTTCCATGCTGTCGACATGGCCCACCATGACTGCCGCCCCACGCTCCCCGGGCGCGGGGCCGGTGGTCCACCATCCGATGTCGTCGTGGCCCCTGGGTGCCTCAAGCTGACGGTCGGGTTTCACCTGCAGCCCGATGAGGCGCTGGTCGATGCCCAGCTGCGAGATGCTTAGCCGCACCGGTGGGGCTGTTCGCGCGTTGCCCCTTCTCTTCGTCGCTGGCGCGTTGACGGGAGCTTGCACGACTGCCGTTGTAGGAGCGGGGGGTGCGGACCTCGTTGCTGCGAGCGGCGCCGGCGGTTGCTGGGCGACCGCCAACTCCGTTGCGTGGTCGTTGCCCAGATCGGCGTACAGCACAGCGGAGCTGAACACCGTTACCGCGGCGGCCGCTGCGGTGACGACCGCTACCCCAAGACGCCACCTCGACCCGGCGGCTATCGCCGTGCGGACGGGGATGGGCGGATCGAGCGCTCGCCGAGGTGCTCTATCCGATGTATCGGCGCCGGGACGGGCAGTAGTGCCCGTCCCGGCGCCGAGCTGACATCGTTTACTAGCCATTCGTCCTGGTGCGGCTCCGACGCAGCACCACGGCGCCGGCTGCGGACAGGGCCAGGCCCCCAACGAGGCCGGCGACAGGCAGCGGGGCTGCAGTCATGCCGAAGGCCGACGGAGCTGCCGCAGTTCCACCGCCACCCGCGTCGACACCACCGGAGGGAGTGTCCATAGCGTGCAGCTGACCTCGGATGGCGCCGGCTGGGAAGTCGGCGTTGTGGATGTTCACGTAGTACTCCGCCGGGTTGTCGTGTATATCGGCGACTACACCGTCCTTCACCTCGGCGCAGTCCTCGAAGCTGCTGCCGTCTGCCGCTTTGTCGAACAACGTGACCACGACCGGACCGGCAACATCTTTACCGCCCTCATGGATGTGCGCCGCGGCTGGTGCCTTGATGTCCTGCCAGGACAAGGTGAAGCAGATCTCGCCATCCTTCAGCTCGACCTTTGCCTCACCGCGACCGTTGTCATCGCCGGCTTCCGGCCGCTCGTTAGCACCCGTCAGCGACGCGGTGAGATGATCTTGTCCTTCGTCGTTATGCCCGTTGGCGTACGCCGCCGGAACGCCGGCGCTAAGGCTCACCAGAGCCGCTGAGATTAGTATCGCTGCAAGTCGAGTGCGCTGGCCATTACTGCTTGACCTCACCATGTGCTCAGTTCCTTCCCCGAAGGCACGATCCGCTCTGGTCGTGCAGCTCCCACCGTAGCCCTGCTAACGCTGGCTGGCGGGAAGGACGGCAAGGTCGCTGCTGGCCCGTCCGTTCCCAAGTTGCGTGATGGAGAAGTGTGACGACCAGTCCGGGTCCGCCGCCACGACTTGAGGCGTCATGGCGCCGCTTCGAGCTGACCGTGCCGCCGGGAGCTTGGGTGGTGCTGGTCACCGTCGTGGTGCTGACCTCGAGGAGTACAGGTCACGCTGATGACAACTCCTTCTTGTCTGGCGACGACCGGGGGAGCTCCAGCGCCACCCCCTGATAAGGGCTACACGGGCCAACGCTGCTACGCCTCCGGCGGACGCACCTGACCCCCTTGCCAGAAGCGTCCCCGAAAACGTCCCTTGAGGGCCC
>CADCUO010000187.1 GCA_902805915.1 uncultured Propionibacteriaceae bacterium
CATCCCCCTACTCTGGACCACCCTCGTCGGCCTCACCCCCGACCCAACAGCCCCAAACATCTCCGCTGACGGGGATCAGCACAGGTGATCCGCCGACCAACCACCCTGCAACGCTGGCAGCACCTCGTCCGCGGACCGCGTCGGCATCTGCTGATGGTCGGACTGCTGACCGCGCTGCTACTCAGCACCGCGGCCGCGCTGGTGCCCGGATCGACCGCAGCCCTAACCGCCCGGATCACCAACAGCACCGACACCGCCAAGGCGGCCAACTACTTCACCTGCGGCGCCGCCATCCTCGCCAACAGCCCGCGCGTCTACTACAAACTCGACGAAGCCGCCGCTGCGACCACGGCCACCGACAGCTCCGGCCAGGCCCGCAACGGGACCTACCAAGGCACCACCACCAAGGGTGTCCCGGGAGCCTGCGCCCGCGACACCGGCACCGCCGTCACCTTCAACGGCTCCACCGGCTACGTCAACCTGACCACCTCACTGTCGGTCCCCACCACCTACAGCATCTCGGCCTGGTTCAAAACCACCAGCACCACCGGCGGCCTCATCGCCGGCTTCGGTGCCGCCGCCACCGGCGCCAGCACCACCGTCGACCGCGCCCTCTACCTCACCAACACTGGGGCACTCGTCTTCGGCAACAACAACGCCGCCAAAACCACCCTCACCACCCCAGCCACCTACCGCGACGGCGCCTGGCATCACGTCATGGCCACCATCGGCACCAACGGGACCCGCATCTACGTCGACGGCACCCAAGCCGCCACCAGCACCGCGACCGCCACCACCACCTACACCGGCTTCTTCCGCGTCGGCTACGACAACCTCACCGGGTGGCCCAACACCCCCACCAGTAGCTACCTCAACGCCACCCTCGACGAGGTCGCCGCCTACAGCACCACCCTCACCGCCACCGACGCCCTCAACCACTACATCGCCGGCCGGGCCGCCCGTTGAGCTCACCCGTCCCCTCACGAGCCGCTGCTCTCAGCGCTCGGTCCGCTCGTCCGTCTGTCCTCGCAGCGGGTCGCCCGGGACTGCTGCAGGTCTGGTTGACGCTTCGGGTGAGTTGTTTCAGGCCGCGTTAGCGGCCAGGTAGATGGTCTCAAACTCGATCGGAGTGAGCCGGCCGAGCCGGCGTTGCCGTCGGCGTCGGTGGTAGGTCCGCTCGATCCAGGTCACGATCGCGAGCCGGAGCTGCTGGCGGCTGGCCCAGCGGCGGGCGTTGAGGACGTTCTTCTGCAGCAGTGCGAAGAAGCTCTCCATCGCGGCGTTGTCGCCGGCTGAGTCGACTCGTCCCATTGAGCCTTGCAGGCCGCGCGTTCAACGCCGCGACGAACTTCCTCGACCGGAACTGGCTACCTCGATCGCTGTGAACCACGCAGCCCGCAACGGTGTCGTGGCCGCGTCGCGCGGCGGCGCTGTTGAGGGCGTCGACGGCGAGTTCAGCCTGCACGCGGTCGCTGATGGAGTAGCCGACGATGCGGTTCGAGTAAACGTCCTTGATCGCGCAGAGGTAGAGCTTGCCCTCGGCCGTCCAGTGCTCGGCGATGTCGGTCAGCCACAACAGGTTCGGTGCGTCGGCGTCGAAGACGCGCTCGACCCGGTCGTCGTGCACCGGCGGGCCCGGCCGCCCGGCCTTGCCGTTCTTGCCGCGCTTGCGGCTGTGGGCGGAGAAGATCTGCGCCTGCGAGCACAGCCGCCACACCCGCCGCTCACTCGCCTGGAGGCCGGCGGCGCGCAGCTCGTCGGCGACGAAGCGGTAGCCGAACTCCGGGTCGTCATGGTGCACGGCGAGGGCGGCGTCGGTGAGGTAGGCGTCGTCGAGATCGCGGTCGCTGACCGGCTGGTGCTGCCAGGCGTAGAAGGCTTGTCGGGAGAAGCCGAGGACCCGGCAGGTCACCGCGACGGGCACTCCGGTCGCGGCCAGGTCGAGGACCAGCGGGTAGGTCATTTTGGGGACTGGCCGAGCTTCAGGTTGGCCTGCGACAAGTAGGCCGCGGCTCGGCGTAGCACCTCGTTCTCCTGCTCGAGGAGCCGGTTGCGGCGCTTCAGCTCGCGCAGCTCGTCCGACTGCTGACGCGTCGTGCCTGGCCGGGTGCCATCTTCGACGTCAGCCGCGCGCAGCCAGTTACGTAGGCACGACTGGCTGATCCCGAAGTCTTTCGCGACCTGCGTCAGAGGCGCATCGCCGCGCCGGGCGACCGCGACGACGTCGTCACGGAACTCCTTGGGATGGGGTGCGGGCATGATCGACATCCTTCCGCAGCGGACCTCAGCCGCCACACGCTAGATGTCAACCGAACCTGCAGCAGTCCCTACAGGTGGCGGCTTAGCATCGACTCTGCCGAGCCTGCAAAACTATCGTCGATTCTGTCCGGTGATTGTGGGCGGAAAGCGGTCACGCTTCCCAAGCGCGCCCTCTAGCTAGACAGCCTGCCCGGCGGACCGATGCTCGCCGCGGACAATCCCTGCTGTCGTCCACCGTCCCCTCGAGTTCGGAAGATCCCCAGCGAAGCGAAGGCCCATGCAAACAGCCCGTTCTCGGCCGGAACCGGCTGTGCCCGCAGTAGCTTCCGAGCTGGCGGCCGTTCGGATCGGTCTTGACAACCTGGAGACGCTCGGCGCCACCTCCACTCCTGCACGACCAAGAGCCGGCGTCCTCGAGTCTCACCGTAACCACCATGGCTGACCAGGGGTAGCTGCCCCACAGTGCTCAGTGGTCCGCCGGCAGCAGGACCGCTACAGAAGTAGACGAACCTGCACGGCGGGTGTCGCAGAACGATACCGTCGTGACCTGCTCAGCAGCGAAGTCAGCGCCGATCCTCCTCGGGGGCGATCGAGAAGCCACGCCGCTCGAGCGGGGGGTCGACCCGGCTGGGGGCCGTCCTCTCCTGGGTCGCTTGGTCAAACGGGGAAAACGGGCAAGCGCAGCTCGCAAGGGCGTCGTCCTGCGCAGCAGGTCGATCCAGTCTGATCTTGGCCCCACCCTCGTCCTGCCGTAGTGCGCCACCTGTCGGACCCGGTAGACACGCGAACAGGCTGGCGTCGACTCTTGACCGGTGCCCACTTCCGTTGCCATCCGCGTCGACTTTCCCGTCGATGACGTCAGCCTGTCCCAGCTTCATGCAGTTGCGTTCGGCAACGCGCCCGGTGTAGTCCTGCCCTGGGCCGAGCGCCTTCGCCGCCACAGTCTCTGCTGGGTTGGTGCCTTCGACCAGGACTCTCTCATCGGCTTCGTCCACGCTTGCTGGGACGGAGGCTTACACGCGTTCCTTCTCGACACCGTCGTCGACCCTCGCTATCAGCGGCAAGGAGTGGGCCAAGAGTTGGTGCCCTCGCTTGTCCAACAAGTGCGGGCGGCCAGATGCAGATGGCTTCACGTCGACTATGAGCCGCACCTCTCCTCGTTTTACCGTGAGGCCTGCGGATTCAAGGCGACGAATGCCGGGCTGCTCAGGCTGCCCCAGTGACCGTGCCGCTGGTGGTGCTCCAGTAGACGGTCGGGTTGGGTGCGTCCCGCACATCGGTCGGCGTTCGCGACCAAGGACGCCGCCGAGTTATGCGGGTGGCCCGGACGGCGGTGACGGAGGAGGTCGTCGCGGCAGCCCGGACGGCAGGCGAGGCCGTCGGCATCGAAGTGTCCGAGGTGATCAAGGACATCATCCTGCCGGCTGAGCTGCGGGCGGCGTACCCGGAGCTGGTTACGTACGCCAGCGGGGCTCAAGTCACAGCTGGAGACGGCACGGGCGGAGACGGCGGCGCTGCGGTCGATGGCGAATGCCGCCAAGCTGCTGGACGATCACCCGGCATTGGGCGCAGCTCCGGATGATCCAGGTGGCGCCGACGGCACCAAGATCGTCCTCGACCTCCCCGGACGCGCTGCGGAGGCCCGGTACGGCGAACTGAGCCCGGCCGGGTCTGCCGGGACAACTCGGCTGGAACTACCGTTCTAGTGATTCTCTAGAAGCGAGGTGCGGCCCAAGTGAAAGTGTCGAGGATCGGTCTAGCGGTGCTCAAGGGCACCCGGCACCAGGCTCGGAGCAGCGTCAAGCTCACCCGGCAGGGACCGGTCGGCGACCGGCTCTTCTGCCTCGTGGACGAGGCACGCCGGCAGGTGTTGAAGACCGTCGAGCACACGTCGCTGATGGCCAGCACCGTGACCTGGAGCGACGGCGTGCTCGCCGCCGAGGTAGCCGGCCGGCGGCTCGCCGACGCACCGGTCCATACCGGCAGGTGGGTCGAGGTGGATTACTGGGGCCGACGGGTCGATGCCGAGATCCTCGCCGGTCCGTGGGCGCACGCGTACTCCGACCTCGTCGGGAAGCCGGTCCTGCTGGTCCGGGTCGCAGCCGGTGACATCGTCTACGGCGACCAGGTTTCCCTGGTCACCACCTCGGCTGTCGCCGGTCTGCGCGCCGCCACCCGCCCCGGCCTCGAACATGCGGCGCAGGAACTGGACCCGGACCGCGACAGCGCCCGCTTCCGCTCCACCGTGGTGGTCGACACCAGAGACGGCCCGTACGCGAAGCCCGGAGCGGAGCTGGACTGGATCGGCCGGGAGCTGCGGCTCGGAACCGCTGTCGTCCGGCTGACATCGGCGATTGTTCGGTGTGCTGTGATCGACCTCAATCCAAGCACCGGCCACCGGGATCTGGCCCTGCTCAAGACTCTGCCCCTCAATGCCGAGAACGAGCCGATCTTCGGGCTTCAGGGCGACATCGTCGAGCCTGGCCTGGTCGAGCGTGGGGCGTCGGTCGCTCTGGTCGAGCCCCGTTGAGACGGCCATGATCAATCCATGAACGGTGTCAGCGATGAGCGCGCAGGCGTCAGCTTCTCCCATCTGGATCAGAAGATGTTCGACGGCGCCGGCGCGACCAAACGGGATCTAGAGCGTGTCTCCCAATGCCTTGCTTGATGCTCGGTGATGGTGGGCAGGTGTCACGGACTGCGTTGTTGAGTGACTCCCAGTGGGAGCGGATCGAGCCGTTGCTGCCCTCGTCGGAGGGCCAGCGGGGTCGGCCG
>CADCUO010000188.1 GCA_902805915.1 uncultured Propionibacteriaceae bacterium
CAAGCTGACCGTGGACGACCAACCGGCGCAGTACTTCGCCGTCATGGCTGGAATTGGGATTGACGCGGTCATCATGCAGGGCACCAACCCGGACCTGAAGAAGGCAGTCGGGTCGGCGGCGTACTTCGTCTCGGCTGCAAAGAACGCAGCCCATCCGCCGCTGCACACCACCATCCGAATCGATGACCGCCCACCACTCAAGCGGCGCGCCCACGTCATCGTGATCGGCAATGTGGGCTATCTCCAGGCCAACATCCCGCTGATCCCCGACGCCAAGCCCGACGACGGCCTGCTGGACGTGTTGGTCGCCTCGCCTCGCGGCGTGGCGGACTGGGTCCGGCTGACCACCCGGGTACTCACCCGGCAGCGGCGTACCGACGACCAGCTCGACCGGCTGACGGGCCGGACGGTACGCATCACGGTGGAGGAACGTGACCACTATCAGCTGGACGGGGACACAGCAGGGACGTGCAACTCCATGACCGCCGAGGTGCAACCCGGGGCGCTCACGCTGCGGGTGCCGCGATCCTGGCGGGACGATGCGGAGACCAAGCACCAGGTCTCGGTGGTGGCCGGCCCGGACCTGGCATCCGAGCCCGAGCCCGAGGCCGAGCCCAGTCGCCGCTAGGGGTTGCGGAGACGCTGCAGCCAGGCGGCTGCGCCGGCGAAGTCGTCGTTGGACGTGCCTGCCCGAACTGTGGGTTCGATCTGGTCTGCCCGCGGGTAGCTGCCCAGGAAGACGACGTCGGAGCAGACCCGGTGCAGACCCATCATCGCCTCCGCCAGGCGAGCATCATCGATGTGGCCCTCGGCATCGACTGAAAAGCAGTAGTCCCCGAGGATCTTCTTGGTGGGGCGGGACTCGATCCGGCACAGGTTGACTCCGCGGCTGGCGAACTGGTCCAAGATCTCCAACAACGCGCCGGGATGGTCTTCGCGCATGAACAGCACCATGGTGGTCTTGTCCGCCCCGGTCGGCGGACCCACCGGCCCCGGCCGGGAGACCAGCACGAAGCGGGTCACCGCTTCGGCGTTGTCGGCGATACCGTCAGCCAGCACTGCAAGGTGGTGCAGCTCGGCGGCGACCCGAGCGCAGATCGCCGCATCGAAGCGTGACTGCGGGTCGGCCACCTCAGCCGCCGCCGCAGCGGTGGACCCTCCCTCGGTGATGGCCGCCGCAGGCAGGTGCGTGGCCAGCCAGCTCCGACACTGTGCGGCAGCGTGCGGGTGGGTGAGCACGGCCCGGATGTCGGCCAGCGTTGTGCCGGGTCGAGCGACCAGGGTGAACTGCACCGGCAGCAGCACCTCGCGGGTGATCACCAACGGCTCCCCGTAGGTGAGGTTGTCCAGCGTCGCGGTGACCCCGCCCTCGACTGAGTTCTCGATCGGCACCAGCGCCGCCGACACCTCGCCGGCGCGGACCGCGTCAAGGGCGAGCCCGACCGTCGAGTACGCGACCGCCTCCCCGGGCTGAGCGGGCAGGGTGAGCAGGGCCTGATGGGTGAAGGTTCCCTCCGGGCCGAAATAGCCGTACTGGGCTGGGGGTACTCCGGACACCGGCACAGGTTATCCGCTCCACCACCGTCCACCCGATTTCGCCGCCGCGGGCTAGTCGCTGGCGGCTGTTGGTCTGACCGCCCGATCCACCCGCGGGCCCACGGGGACCGCTGCCGTCGCCCGAGCCAGACCCGAGGTGGGCATCCCGATGTAGATCGACTCCGCCTGGCTAACCTGGTACGTCTCGTGCCAGATGCCGACGCTGCCCGCGGCGTTACGGGCGCGACGGTTGAACTCGGTCCAGGCCGGGCGGTGCAGGGCATCGGGCCGGCGGGCGTACTCATACAGCAGCTCATGCGAGCTCCAGTACTGAACCATGACGGACCCTCCACCCCCGAAGGTCGTCTGATAGCCGAGAAGTCCTGAGTTCTTGTCTTCGCTCAGCTCGGCCAGCAGTTTGGGCATAGTGGCGAACACGGGCCACCAGTGGTCCACGCGCCAGGGCTTGTTGATGCGCATCCCGATCAAGAACACCAGCAGCTCGCCGTCGTAGGAGTGGGTCATCCGCCGCAGGTCGATCTGTGTCATAGTGAAGCCTTTCCATTGGATACTGGTACTTCCCAATGTTGGACACCACAACTATCTATGTCAAGAGGAGCCTCAGGTGCGAATCTCCCAGCTGTCCGAGAGGAGTGGAGTCCCCGTACCAACGATCAAGTTCTATCTCCGCGAGGGGCTGCTGCATGACGGTCAGCTGACGTCAGCTACGCAGGCGCGCTACGACGAGAGCCATCTCGCGCGACTCCGGTTGGTGCTCGCACTGCTGGGCCCAGGGGGGTTGACGGTGGCCACCGCAAAGCAGGTACTGCACCAGATCGACCACCCGTCGAGATCCACCCATGCCCTACTCGGGGCCGCGCATCAGGCAGTCATGCCTGCCCCGGACGACAGCCTCGACCTGAGCCGAGCGCGTGCGCTGATAGAGCGGTGGGGATGGCAGATCCAAGATGCGGACCGCCGCGGCACTGGGATGCTGGAGCGCGCACTGCAGGCGCTCGACGACGCCGACTTCACCCTCTCCGACGAGACGCTCGATCGGTACGCCGAGATGATGCACCAGCTGGCCACCGCAGAGATCGCTGACATACCGACCGACTCCACCGCCGCAGCGGTCAGGTACGTGGTGCTGGGGACCGTGTTGATTGAGCCGCTGCTGCTGGCGATGCGACGGGTGGCTGAACAGGATGCCTCCTATCGCCGGTTCGGTGATGGGAAGCCGGAAACGCGCCAACCCGACTAGCGCCTGGCGGATGTGCTGCCCGCCAGGTGGCGTGGGGATGCTCAACCTGCCAGCTTGGCGACGTCGGACTCTGTCCAGGATCCAGCGACGCCTGGGACGGCGGACAAGTACTAGGCAACTCGCGCCGGTGACCAGCCATGCGCCTCACGAATGCCGATCGCCATTGTCGTCAGGTAG
>CADCUO010000189.1 GCA_902805915.1 uncultured Propionibacteriaceae bacterium
CCTAACTCTTCGGGCGCTTCGCGCCGCACGGTGTCAGCGGGGTCCTCGCCAACCTCGACGTGACCGCCTGTCGGTAGCCACAGTCCTCCCTTGCGATGGTGCACAAGGAGTACAGAGCCATCGCTTGCGTCTTGCAACACGAAGTAGGCCACGAGGTGCTTCGGGGGTGTCCTGGGCGGAATCCGACGGTAGATATCGGTGGTTGAGCCGAGCCAGCTCAGCGCGTCCGCTCGATGCGCTATCTCCAACCTGTCGAACGGTGCAAGCCTCTCCACCAGCACTGCTACCTCCGCGACCATTGTCGTCACTCGGTCGATCCTAAGCGAGGCTCCGGCGATGTTCTCGTTCGCGACATGGTGGTTAGCAAGGTTTTTGGGTGCAGATGGCCGCTTTGTTTTGGGCTCCGCGTCGGACGTCATCGCCATCAATTCCAGATCCTTCGGATGCTAGTAAAGGAGTGGTGTCCGAACCTATTGAGCGCCAATCGGCCCGTGTCCTTCCGGTGAATCGCGACGGCCAGGTACTGCTGCTCTTCGGTCATCACCCTGCCCGACCCAGCTCGCCTTACTGGTTCACGATCGGAGGCGCCGTCGAGAGCGGGGAGACGCTGACCGATGCTGCCGTACGCGAACTGTTCGAGTAAACCGGTATCAGCGTCGAACCCGATCAACTCAGCGCTCCTGTTCACCGAGGAACACACGCGTTCCCCTTCGACGGCGTGGACTACGTCAATCACTCGGCGTTCTTCATGGCAGCCGTCGACGACGTAGAGCTCACCTTCGACGGCCTCGAAGGGGGTAAGATCGGCAAGATCTTCGAGGCGCGCTGGTGGGACCCTCAGAACCTGAGCGACGGGGTTCCCCTGTGCAGCCGAGAGATATCAGACATCGCCCGCGCAGCCGTTGCAGTCCGAGCAGAGTCGCCCTAGCCAGCGTAAGTAGCCCGGCTGCCAGAAAGGACCGGCAACGCAAAACGCAACAGGTGGACTTCACCGTGAGTGGCATGACACATGTCAGGTCGGGTCCGGACGTGGTCCAAGTGCCCACGGACTCGCACAACAAGGTTTTCCACGACTACCCGCCACAGCAAGGGTATGAAATACGTACCGTCAGTGGGGACGCATGGCTACGGTTGGCGGCGTGGTTTCTGTCTTAGGCATCAGAGTCTCTGGCAACCTGCGCGCGCGTTGGCGCGCGTGGTTCGCACCCCCACTTCAGCCGTTCCCGGCCGATCGGCTCAGCGCCGAGGATCAGGAGTTGCTGTCAGCACGGCGAGCGGAGCCAACACCGGAGGTGCGGGATACCTTCCACATGTACGGCGGCGACTGGGCGTGGCTGGAGGAATCCGAGTTCGTCCGGCTCCCGCTGAACGTCAGACGAGCACTGCTGTTGCGTCGAGAAGCCACGGGCCGCCTGACCAAGCTCGACGAGCAGCAGCAACGGCGAATGAACGACTCCGACCGGACCGACTCGCGGATTGTCTGGTGGCCATGGGTGCTGCGCAGGATAGGCGACGGACCCGTCCTTGACTACGTCCTCAAGGGCGTGATCCCCAGTCGCCACCGCGAGGTCGCTTCCTCAACCTGGGCCGCGGCATCGCGGAAGCTGCCCGGTGCACGTGATCTGGCAGGCAGGTTTCCGTCCGGGTCCGGGCCAAACTGCTTCAGCAACGTGATGGCTGCCGCTGGGATTGCTGGTGCTGAGTCCCAACCGATAGTGCGTGAACCGTTCGACGCCTGGCTCAACGAGCACACCGCACCCATCTCAGACACGGGCCATGATCATCTGCCTGGCGTGGTGTTGGTCTGGCGTAACTCAGAAGGTCAGCCCGACCACGCTGCGGTCACGGTTGGCGACGGCTATGCACTGAACAAGCCCTCGCAGGCCTGGTGCAGCCCGCGGTTCGTGTGGACCGTACCGGAGACCATCGCCGCCGGCCGGTATCGCGGTCTGCGACTGAGTCGCTACCTGATTCGGTGACTGACTGGAATCGGTGGGGCCGGCAGCCCGGGCTCCGGCCCATAGCGACCGGCTCAGGCGTTCGGGCCGTACGGCGACCCGCCGGCGACCTTCGCCCCACCGACGACCACCACGTGATGGGTGGTCGCAATGCGACCTCGATCAGCGGCCCGGCGGGCGAATAACTCAAGTCGCGGATCATCGGGCGCAGGCAGAGGTGTGCCGCTCCACGCCCAGATGGAGCACTGAGACTTCAGCCACTCATAGATGTCGGGGTAGTAGCGCCTGCTGATCAGACTTGCCGCGATCCGGATGTCGACACCGCCGCGCTCAAAGGCGACTGAAACGGTATCCAGGACGCTCACCGGTTGGCGACGGCGTCCACCGAACACCTCCGGACCTCCTGGTGATGCAGTTCCCCGATGACCTCAGTGAGGAGCAAACCACCAGGCTTCACAACCGACAGAGCTGTAAGGACGCTGCCGACGCTGTAGCCGACTGGTCCCCGTTCGGACAGCGCCAGGTCGAACCGCTCGTCCCAACCGCGACTACGGAGCTGGCCGAACCCGACGTGCTCGAACGAGATGTTGGCGATGCCCGACGTCCGGAGCTCCGTCGTTGCCAGCTTCACGTAATCTGGGTCGTTGTCGATCCGACACCCGTACGCATTTGTGCGGCATGGGCCATCAGATTCGTGCCGCTACCGCAGCCGATGTCCAGTACGTCCAGATCCGGACGGAGGCTGGATCTGATCAGGTCTGCGGTGGTGGGATGGAGACGGTTGTCGATCTCTCGTGTGGCGCGGGGCCGCTGTAGTACCCGTAGTGCCTCCAAGGGTCTCTTCTAGGCGTTCACGATCGAACATGCGCGCTCCGGTTTCATCGCGGGTGGAAACACACTCTGCCGAGAAAGTAGCCGAGCGCGGGCCCGGCAAAGACTGCGGCCCGGGGGTCTGCCGGCCCCGTGCCAGGATTGCCGGGTGCCCGGACTTGAGCAGCGTCAGATCGTCGAGGCAGTGGCCGCGACCTGCGCCCGCCGGCTCCACACGAAGGTAGCCCGGGTGCAGCCCGTGGCGGGATCAGTGGGTAACCAGGATTTCCTGGTGGACACCGACGCCGGCGATTACGTGCTCAAGGCTGCCCCGGGCGACCAGCTCATGGCCGAGGCATGGGCGTGCGACCGGGTGCGGCGGCTGGGAGTGTCCGCACCCGACGTCGTGGTGCTGGAGGCTGTGGCCGCGAGCCTAGCCTTCCCGTTCCTAATCATGCGGCGGCTGGCGGGCCGCGCTGTGCCCGACTGCTCCTCGGCCGCCCTGATGGATGCCGGCCGTCAGCTCCGGCTGGCTCATTCCGTCGGTCTGTCAGGATATGGTGCCCTCAGAGTCACCGGGTCCGAAGCCGCCGGTGAACACGCCAGCTGGTCCACCTTCCTCAACGACGTTACGTCGGGGCTGGACGAGCTGGTGACTGGCGAGGTGATTACCGACGACCTGGCCGCTCGGGCCTCTGACACCATCGCCCAATCGGACACGCTGCGCTACGACCAGCCGGCGGTGCTGCTGCACGGCGACCTCAAGCTGCAGCACATCTTCGCAGATTCTGACGGCTACACGGGGATCATCGACTGGGGCGACGCGTGCGCCGGTGACCCGCGCTTCGACCTCGGCCGCATGTCGATGGCCGGTCCAACCGCCCTTCGGCACTTCATGAGCGGATACGGTCTGACCGCGACGGCCGAGCTGCACCTGAGCCTCACGGCCTATCGACTGGTCTGGAACCTCGACGCGCTGCTATACGAGTACCGCGCCGGCAGCGACTGGTTCGACGCCTACCGGGTCGGTACGCACACTGCGCTCGACGACCTGGCACGGGGGCTTCCTGAGCCACCCGAGTGATCTGACCCCGGCAGCCTCCGGCGGCCGGTACGCGGGTGCGGGCGATGAACCCATCGCGCCTTGTCGATCAGGCGTCGGAGTTCCGTGCCGCGGCCAGTTGGAGGCTCAGGCGCCGGATCGACCGCAGGATGTGGTTGGTAGCGAGGATGTGGGCACCCGTGCCGACGACCAGGGCGCGGTAGACGCGTCCGTGTACGCCCGGAAACGCCGCATAGGTCTGGGCGCGCAACTGGGTGGCCCCATCGGTCGTGTCGGTCATCTCGAACGCCAGCCTGTACCGGGAGAAACGGTGACGGCCGATCAGGGTCAGACGTTCAGTCGGCGTACTCTCGGCGACCTCGAAGCCGGCGGCCGGTTCGGTACCGAGGATCCTCACCAGCGGCTTGGCGTGGGCGGTGCACAAAGACGTGACGACATAACGTTGTAGAGCCGTCCACACCAATTCGCGGGACGCGGCGATCCTGATGGCGTGCTCGTCCACGTACGACAGCTCTGTGTTCCCCGCGTTCATACGGCGTTCCCGGGGTTCATACGGCGATCCCTGCTCATGCAGCGATCCTGCCAACCGCGGCCATAAGGCGTCGACCGGCCTCCGAGCCCAGCTCATCGGGGTGGACACAGTTCGGCCCCTGCGGGAGCTCCCGCAAGGGCCGAATGTGCACTCAGATCATACGTTCGACCTGGTCCCGCTTGTCCCATCAACTTCCTGGTGCAGCGGGATCAGGCATTAACCGTCGTTACGACTACCGGCCTTGGCCAGCCCGCGGCTGATCATGTAGCCGATCGTCAAGAACGTGATAAGACGCCAGGCCTGGTACGGGCTGAATACCTGCCCGTCGTCGCCGACATCCACTACGGCTGAGGCGATGAAGACACCGACGACCGCAAGCACGTACGCGATCAGCTCAGTGGTCTTGAACGAGGGCTTGGTCTCCTTCACGGAGCGGTGATCCCGGTCCGCGGTCGCGACCGCGTGGCTGGGCCCCGCCGTGCCGTTAGGGTTGGTGGTGGTGCTCATATCGTTCTCCTTAGAGGTCGGTTTCGCGTGCTCCGCGCCTCTTACCCGCTGGCTTTACAATGTAAACCGGTCTGCATGAGGGATCTGTGGCGAAGCCTTACGCATAAGTTCCGTGGCACTCAGCTAGCTGCTTCAGGCCGCCGTTCTCCGGTTGTGACAGGTGTCGCGGTCGGTCCGATGTCGGGGATGTTGATGACGCCGGTCTGGGTAAATGAGCGCACCGCAGGTGCACCTGGTCCAACCACACCGGCCTCTAGGGCAGTGTGGGGTCATCGTGTCTATGTTCGTGCAATGCGGACATGCCGCTCCCATCAGCATGCGTCCCTGGGTACCCACCCGCTCTGCAGCTGATCGGGATCAGTACCACGTTGTACGCAGTGGCCGAGTTATGCATAAGTTAAGCGATGGGTGGATCACCACCCTGTGCGCGCCCAATCGGGGACGTGGCGCCGCTCGGCACCTCGCGTCGTTCATCCCCATGTCCCGGGTGAACCACGGTCACGTCATCGACGGGCGCGAAACTTCGCGTCCACGGCTGTCACCAGTCAGCCGAACCCCGCAGTAGTCCTCGGGCGCCCCGGCCTTTCCGAAACAGCTCGGACACAGTCAACTCAGGTCCTCAGCCACAGAGCGGTCGTGCACTGCCCGTCTCGACTCGTACCAGGTTGCGCCGACTGGCTCACCGGCCAAATTCCAGCTCCAGGAGGCATGCGGGGTGATGCGTAGATACAGCCCTGGACCGACCATTCCGGTCCGCTGCACGGGACCATCGGCCATGCCGTAGACCCTGATCCCGCGCGCGACAAACGGATCCAGGGATGGCAGGTCATCGACCACCAGCGCGACCTTGCTACGTCCCTCTCGCACGTTGTTGACCTTGCGGGTCGTCAAGAAGGTCTCACCAGAGCCGCCGACCCAGAAGTACACACTGTCGAACTCAATGGCGACCGGTACGACATCGGGCTGCCCGGCCTCACACAACGTGGCGAGTCGAGCGATCCCATGGGAGCGGATGAACTCCATCTCCTCGTCCGTGAACGCCATCTGATCACCACCCGCGCGCACGCCACTCGGCCAGGTGCGGCCGCTCGGCGCCAAGAGTGGTGTCGTCACCGTGTCCCGGATGGACGACCGTGGCATCGTCGAACCTGGCAAAGACCTTAGTTTCCAGATCGTCCATCAGCGACTCAAAACTTCGAGGATTTGTTGTCCGGCCAGGCCCCCCAGGGAACAAGCTGTCCCCGGTGAAGAGGTGGGTGGTTCCGTTTCGATCCTGGAGGACCAGCGCGATGGAGCCGGGGGTGTGTCCAACCAGTCCGATCACCTCGAGGGACTCATCACCGAGGGCCATCTGGTCGCCATCCCAGACACCATTGAGGTCCGCAACCGAAGCGCCGGAGGCGATGGCGTCGGCGTCGGGACGTCCGGCGATGAGCCGGGCCCTGGTGCTGGCGGCGACGTCGGCCAGCGCCTGCCAGTGGTCGCCGTGGCGGTGAGTGGTCACCACCGTCTGCGGCGGCTGGTCGCCGATCTCGGCCAGCAGCCGCGTCGGTTCGGCGGCGGCGTCAATCAGCATCGACGCGCCGCCGGAGCGAAGCAGATAGGCGTTGTTGTCCATTGACCCGACGGAAACCTTCGTCAGGCTCATTCCTTGGCCGAGGTCGAAGGTGAGCGAGGGACCGCCGGGTTCAACGTGTCCGAGACCGGTCATCCAGGTTCCTTTCGAAGGGGCGGCACGACTGGGGGCCAGACAATGTGCATCACAGGCGCGCTGCCGGCGCCTGCTTGGGCACCGTATCGCCGCCTGCCATCGTCCAGTGTGCGGCTGTCGTCGGCCGAGGAAAAGGGCCGTTGTCCCATCTCGCTGTCACGGCGGCGAGAAATGTCAGTGGGTCCCCATAGCATGGAGCCCGTGACAGACCGTCTCATCGTCCGTGGTGCTCGCGAGCACAACCTTCGCAACATCTCTCTCGACCTGCCGCGGGATGCGCTTATCGTCTTCACCGGCCTGTCCGGGTCCGGCAAGTCCAGTCTCGCCTTCGACACCATCTTCGCCGAGGGTCAGCGGCGCTACGTCGAGTCGCTGTCGGCGTACGCCCGCCAGTTCCTGGGCCAGATGGACAAGCCGGACGTCGACTTCATTGAGGGTCTGTCACCCGCCGTCTCGATTGATCAGAAGTCCACCAGCCGCAACCCGCGCTCCACCGTCGGCACCATCACCGAGGTATACGACTACCTGCGGCTGCTCTACGCCCGGGCCGGCCGGCCGCACTGCCCGATCTGCGGCGAGCCGATTAGCCGCCAGTCGCCACAGCAGATCGTCGACCGGCTGATGGCGCTGGAGCAGGGCACCAGGTTCCAGGTGCTGGCACCAGTGGTCACCGGCCGCAAGGGCGAGTACGTCGACGTCTTCCGCCAGCTCGCCGGCCAGGGGTTCAGCCGGGCCCGGGTGGACGGCGAGATCGTCACGCTGACCGAGCCGCCGATCCTGGACAAGCAGAAGAAGCACTCGATCGACGTCATCGTCGACCGGTTGGCCGTCAAGAGCACGGTGCAGCGACGGTTGACGGACTCCGTCGAGACGGCGCTGCAGCTCGCCCAGGGCGTCGTCACCATCGACTTCGTCGACCTCGATCCTCAGGACCCGATGCGTGAGCGTCGCTATTCGGAGAAGATGGCGTGCCCGAACCAGCACGACCTCGGCATCGACGAGCTCGAGCCGCGCGCGTTTTCCTTCAATGGTCCCTGGGGTGCTTGCCCCGAGTGCTCCGGAATCGGCACCCGGATGGAGGTGGATCCGGACCTCGTCGTGCCGGACGACGAGAAGAGCCTGAATGAGGGAGCCATCGCGCCTTGGGCCTCGGCGCACGTCGCCGACTACTTCGTCCGGCTGATCGACGCACTGGCGGTGAGCGAGAAGTTCAGCACCTCGGTCCCGTGGCGTCAGCTGCCTGAACGGGCGCACAAGATCCTGCTGTACGGCGTGGGCGATCAAGTCCACGTCAGATACCGCAACCGGTACGGGCGTGAACGCAGCTACAACGCCAAGTTCGAAGGTGTCGTCTCCTACATCGAGCGGCGACACTCTGAGGCGGAGACCGACACCTCACGGGAACGGTTCGCCGGCTACATGCGCGAAGTGCCGTGCCACGCCTGTCAGGGCGCTCGACTCAAGCCGACCTCGCTGGCGGTGACGGTCGGTGGCAAGAACATCGCGGAGGTGTCGTCGATGTCGATTGACGGTGCCGCCGAGTTCCTCTCCGGTCTCGAGCTGAGTGAACGGGAGCGGCAGATCGCCGAGCGGGTGCTCAAGGAGATCAACGAGCGGCTCAGGTTCTTGCTCGACGTCGGTCTGGACTATCTCTCCCTCAGCCGGCCGACCGGGACCTTGTCCGGTGGCGAGGCGCAGCGGATCCGGCTCGCGACGCAGATCGGCTCCGGCCTGGTCGGTGTGCTGTACGTGTTGGACGAGCCCAGCATCGGGCTGCACCAGCGGGACAACCGGCGTCTGATCGAGACGTTGGTCCGGCTACGGGACCTGGGAAACACCTTGATCGTGGTGGAGCACGACGAGGACACGATCAAGACCGCCGACTGGGTCGTCGACATCGGGCCCGGTGCTGGCGAGCACGGCGGCCATGTCGTTGTGTCCGGCCCGGTCCAGCAACTGCTCGACTGCGAGGAGTCGTTGACTGGCGCCTACCTGTCCGGGCGACGGTCGATCCCGTTCCCGCAGTCACGTCGACCACGAACCGACCGCGAGATCACCGTCCATAACGCGGTGGAGCACAACCTGCGCAACGTCAGCGTGTCCTTTCCACTGGGTCAGCTGATCGCGGTCACCGGAGTATCGGGGTCTGGAAAGTCGACGCTGGTGAACAACATCCTCTACACCGCTTTGGCCAAGCGCATCTACAACTCCCGCGAGGTCCCCGGACGGCACCGCTCGATCACTGGCGCGGACGAGATCGACAAGATCATCCACGTCGACCAGTCGCCGATCGGCCGCACGCCCCGCTCGAACCCCGCCACCTACACCGGTGTTTTCGACCACGTGCGCCGCTTGTTCGCCGAGACCCCGGAAGCCAAGGTTCGTGGCTACCAGCCGGGTCGGTTCTCCTTCAACGTCAAGGGCGGCCGCTGCGAGAACTGCACGGGCGACGGCACCATCAAGATTGAGATGAACTTCCTGCCCGACGTGTACGTACCGTGCGAGGTCTGTCATGGCGGGCGGTACAACCGCGAGACCCTGGAGGTGCACTACAAGGGCAAGACGATCGCCGAGGTGCTCGACATGCCGATCGAGGAGGCGGTCGATTTCTTCGCTGCGCTGCCGTCGATCGCACGACACCTGCGGACCCTGGTCGATGTAGGCCTCGGCTACGTCCGCCTCGGGCAGCCCGCGCCAGCCCTGTCTGGAGGCGAGGCGCAACGGGTGAAGCTGGCCAGTGAGCTGCAGAAGCGCTCCACCGGACGGACCTTGTACGTGCTCGATGAGCCGACCACCGGTTTGCACTTCGAGGACATTCGCAAGCTGCTGGGGGTCCTTGGTCGGTTGGTGGATGCAGGGAACACGGTGGTGGTGATCGAGCACAACCTCGACGTGATCAAGACCGCCGACTGGCTGATCGACATGGGCCCTGAGGGCGGGGCCCGCGGTGGCATCGTGGTCGCCGAGGGCACCCCCGAGACGATCGCCGAAACTCCCGAGTCGCATACCGGCACCTACCTGAAGCCGATCCTTTCCGGTCGCGAAGTACCCGTCGGGCCGCCGCGGCCGCAGATGCTCCCGCTCGGCCGTCCGCTCACCAAGGCGGCACAGAAGGCGCTGGACAGAGTTGAGGCAGCGGCGAAGAGAACCCGGGACAAGGCAGAAGCAACCGCGAAGACGGCACAGAAAAAGGCAGACGCCGCCGCCAAGCGCGCTGCTGCCAAAGCGCCAGCGAGAAAGGCAGCCAGCCGGCCGGCCTCAGCACCCCAAAGCCGCGAAGCGTCTGTGGTGAGGGACGCCGAGGCGAGTCGACCAGATCCGGTCAATCCAAGGAGGGTCCCGGCGCGACGGGCCAGCTGAGCAGCCGAGGACAAGCGGCCAATCCAGGGATCGCCAGGCACCGAATTGGTTACGACCTGGTGTCATTCCGGCAGTCGGATGCTCTGGGACTTCTGAATGCTTGAATCGGCATGCAAACTTGCCCGAACACGTTCGCCCACCTGGAGGTTCAGCCATGACCGACCAACTCGATCCTGCGTTCGACATCGCCAGCACCGGGGCCACCCGCCGGTCAGTGCTTCGTACCGCCGGGCTGGTTGCACTCGCTGGTGGCAGTGCGGCCGCCCTCGCTGGCTGCTCCTCGGGCACCCAGGCCGCCGCACCTCCTACCGCCGGCACCTCAGGTTCAGCCGCCGAAAGCCCCACTGCATCGTCGGCCCCGCCATCAGCTTCAAAGTCCAAATCCGCCTCGGCGTCTGAGTCGAGCAAGCCACCCGCTGGTACGACCGTCGCCAAGGCGGAGGTACCCCAAGGCGGCGGGGTGGTGCTGAACGACAAGTTCGTCGTCACTCAGCCTGCAGCGGGGGAGTTCAAGGCCTACACGGCTATCTGCACCCACGCGGGCTGCCCGGTGAAGCAGGTCAAGGATGGCGAAATCCAGTGCCCCTGCCACGGCAGTCGCTTCTCCATCAATGACGGCGCCCCGGTCGGCGGTCCCGCAAAGGCGCCGCTCGCTGCGGTCAAGCTTGTCAGCTCCGGCGACAACCTCGTCATTCCCGACTAGCACCAGGTCAGTATCGAGCGTTCCGAGCCCAGCTGAAGCAGAACAGCCCGAAGGCGAAGATCCCGATCGACATCGCCGTCAGCAAGACACTGCCGAAGGGCTGGTCACGCACGGTTTGGAGGGCTGCGTCGATGCCGCCGGCCTTGTCAGGGTCATAGCTCAGCGCGGCCCAGCCGAATAGTACGCCGACAATGCCGAGAGCGACTCCTTTCGCCATGTAGCCGGCGGTACCCAGCTTCATCGTGGCCGGCGAGACGCTGCCGCGGAGGTCCTCGCGAAACTTCCGCTGCACACCCTTGACCACCTCGGACACGCCGACAGCCAAGACTGCGAGCCCCACGATCACCACCAGAGCTTGGCCAAGGGGGGCATCCAGTAGGCGGGAGGTCAGCGTCTCCTGGGGGTCGCCTCCGGAACTGCCGCGTCCGCCGAGAGCCAACCTGGCGGCGCTGATCCCGATCGCCAGGTACACCAGCGCCCGTACTCCCGAGGAGACGCGCCTACGGAGGCGCTTGCCATGGTCCATCCAGGAGTACCCGACGGCTGCCTCCACGACCTGCCAGACCACCAAGGCCAGCATTCCGGCGGCCACGACCCAGAGCAACGCGCTGCCGAGTGGCTGCTGGGCGACCTGCTTCAGCGCTCCCTTGCTGGAGGCGTCACCTTTACCGCCCCAGGCCACCTGCAACGCGATCCAGGCAACGACCACATGTACGAACCCATAACTGGCGAGGCCGACCGGCACCAACGTCCGGTAGCCCTGGTTCTGGGTGACCGTCTCTGTTCTCATAGCGACATTCCTACCGCGCCGGCAGGGCGTTAGTGGCCGTTCTGCGGGGTTGCCGGTCGAATACCGCTCTGTCAGTCCGCCCGCCTAGGCTTAAGGAGTGGCTGACCCTTCCTCCTACCGTCCTGCGCCGGGGTCCATCCCGGAGGAGCCCGGGGTCTATCGGTTCTCCGACGAGCATGGCCAGGTCGTCTACGTCGGCAAGGCGAAGAACCTGCGTTCACGGCTGAACTCCTACTTCGCCGATCTGACCGGTCTGCATCACCGCACCCAGTCCATGGTGCGCGCTGCGGCCCGGGTGGACTGGACGATCGTCCAGACCGAGGTGGAAGCCCTGCAACTTGAGTACTCGTGGATCAAGCAGTTCGACCCACGTTTCAACGTGAAGTACCGCGACGACAAGTCATACCCGTGGCTCGCCGTCACGCTGTCGGAGGAGTACCCGCGGGTGATGGTGGGCCGCGGTCCTAAGCGGAAGGGCAACCGATACTTCGGCCCGTACTCCCACGCCTGGGCGATCCGCGAGACCGTCGACCTGCTGCTGCGGGTCTTCCCGATGCGCTCCTGCTCCTCGGGTGTGTTCAAGAACCACCGTCAGATCGGTCGGCCCTGCCTGCTGGGCTACATCGACAAGTGCGCGGCCCCCTGCGTCGGTCGGGTCGATGCTGCGGAGCACCGCGAGATCGTCAACGACTTCTGCCAGTTCATGGCCGGGCAGGCGGCGCCGTTGATCAGGCGACTCGAGTCGGAGATGAAAAGAGCCAGCGCATCGATGGAGTACGAGCGCGCGGCCCGGCTGCGGGACAACATCGGAGCATTGCAGCAGGCCATGTCCAAGAACGCGATCGTGTTCCAGGACGGTACGGATGCCGACGTCATCGCCTTGGCAGAAGACCCGCTCGAGGTCGCCGTACAGATCTTCCATGTCCGTGGTGGCCGGGTCCGTGGCGAGCGTGGCTGGGTGGCCGACCGGGTCGACGACGCCGGAACCGACGAGCTGATCGAGAAGTTCCTGGTGCAGCTGTACGCCGACCAGATCTTGGGTGACCCCACGTCCGCCGAGCCGGCCAGCATTCCCCGGGAGATCTTGGTGCCCACGGTGCCGACGGCGGAGAACGCTCTGGCCCGGATGCTGAGCGAGCGGCGGGGCTCCACGGTCTCCATCCGGGTCCCGCAGCGCGGTGACAAACGGGTGTTGATGGAGACGGTGAGCCGGAACGCGAGCGATACCTTGATCAGGCACAAGACCAGCCGAGCCGGTGACCTGTCCACCCGGAACCGGGCCCTGGAGGAGATCCAGGAGGCGCTGGATCTCCCCACTGCACCGCTGCGGATGGAGTGCTATGACATCTCCAACCTGCAGGGCACCGAGGTGGTGGCCTCGATGGTTGTGTTCGAGGACGGGCTGCCCCGCAAGGGCGAGTACCGGCGTTTCGTCATCCGAGGGGTTGACGGGCAGAACGACGTTGCGGCGATGCACGAGGTGATCACCCGCCGGTTCAAGCGGCTGCTAGACGACCGGGCCTCGATGACGGCGAGGATTGAGGCCGACCCGGACGACGGTCCACTGCTGATCGACCCGACCACCGGGGCCCCCCGCAAGTTCGCTTACGCGCCTGCTC
The DNA here is from genome assembly GCA_902805915.1 of uncultured Propionibacteriaceae bacterium. GTDB lineage: Bacteria > Actinomycetota > Actinomycetes > Propionibacteriales > Propionibacteriaceae > Microlunatus. Next base: position 13,054 of record CADCUO010000189.1, read on the forward strand.
TGATCGTTGTCGACGGGGGACCGCCCCAGGTCGCCACCGCCGCGGAGGCAATGGCCGAGCTCGGCATCACCGACATCGCGCTCTGCGGGCTGGCCAAGCGGCTGGAAGAGGTATGGCTGCCCGACCAGGAGGACCCAGTGATCCTGCCGCGCACCAGCGAGGGCCTCTACCTGCTGCAGCGGCTCCGGGATGAGGCTCACCGGTTCGCCATCACCCATCACCGCTCCCGGCGCAGCAAGTCAATGGTCGAGTCGTTGCTCGACGAGGTGCCCGGCCTCGGCGAGGTCCGCCGGAAGGCTCTGATGGCCCACTTCGGATCCCTGAAGAAGCTGCGTACCGCACAGGTGGACGAGATCGCGCAGGTGCCCGGATTTGGCACGAAGACGGCGGTCGCCATCAAAGCCGCGCTCGACACCCAGCCCCAGCGGGAGTCAGTCAACACAGCCACCGGCGAGATCGTGGACTAACCGTGCCGGCCGATCAGCAAGGCTGCGGCATTGCAGCCAGCCACCGGGCCGCTCGGCCGGGATAATGGCCCGGTGAGCATCGATCCCCCGGCCGACGCAGCCCTCGCCGAACCGGCTCCTCTCGCGGCCGCCTCCACCGGCCCGGTTTCCTCCCCCGCCGACACCGACGGCCCGGTCGCCGAAGCCGACATCGCTGCCCAGGCCAGCTCCACCATCGCCGCCGACTCAGCGCTGACGAACAAGGTACGGCTCGTCGTCGTCACCGGGATGTCTGGTGCCGGTCGGAGCACTGCCGCCAACGCTTTGGAGGATCTGGGTTGGTACGTGGTGGACAACCTGCCACCCAGCGTGCTGCCGGACGTCTGCGTGCTCGCCGCCAGCACGGGGATCTCCCGGCTCGCCGTCGTTCTGGATGTCCGGACCCGATCCTTCTTCGAGCAGCTACCGACCATGTTCGCCGACCTCGGCTCGGTGGGTCTGGTGCCAGAGATCCTGTTCCTCGAGTGCGCCGACGACGTGATCGTGCGTCGGCAGGAGTCCGTACGACGCCCCCACCCGCTTCAAGGAGATGGCCGGCTGCTCGACGGGATCAGCCGCGAGCGTGACATGTTGGCCACGCTGCGGGCCGCGGCCGATCTCGTGATCGACACCTCCTCACTCAACGTTCATCAGCTCAGTGCCCGGGTGGGTCACGGCTACGGGGGCTCGACCAACGACCAGCTCAGGGTGACCCTGGTCTCGTTCGGATTCAAGAACGGCATCCCGGTTGACGCCGACATGGTCGTCGATGTCCGGTTCCTGCCGAACCCGCACTGGGTGCCGTCGCTCCGACCACAGACCGGTCTCGCTCAGCCGGTCAGGGACTACGTGCTCAGCCAGCAGGGGGCGGAGGACTTCCTGCGGCGGCTGCAAGAGCTGCTGCAGGTGATCACGACCGGCTACCTCCGTGAGGGCAAACGGTTCGTCACCATCGCTATCGGCTGCACCGGAGGGAAACACCGCAGCACCGCAATGTCGGAGGAGTTCGCCCGCCGCCTTCGCGACCTTGGCCTGTCCACCAAGGTGCTACACCGAGATCTGGGCCGCGAGTGAGCCGGCTCAACTCCGGCCGTTGGCATCGGCGGGTGCTGAGCGTCCTCCCAGCCGTTGTCGCGTTCGGCGGCGGCCATGGTCTCTACGCCTCGCTCAGTGCGCTCCGACGTGTCACCGACCAGCTGACCGCCGTGGTCACCGTCGCCGACGATGGGGGGTCATCGGGTCGGCTCAGGGCCGAGCTGGGCTGCCTGCCCCCCGGCGACCTGCGGATGGCGTTGGCGGCGTTGTGCGGGGACGACGAGTCGGGACGGACCTGGGCTGATGTGCTGCAGTACCGCTTCGCCGGCGACGGCGGCCTCGGCGGCCATGCCATCGGCAACCTGCTGATCGCGGGTCTCTGGGAGAGGCTGGGCGACCCCGTGGCGGGGCTGGACATGGTGGCGCAGCTGCTGGGCGCCAAGGGCCGGGTGCTGCCGATGTCGTCCGTCCCGCTGCAGATCGAAGCTGAAGTCATCGGGCTGGACCCGCTCAGCCCAGACGAGCTGTCCATGGTCCGCGGACAGGAGGCCGTAGCGAAAACCCGGGCGGAGGTCCAGTCGGTGCACCTGCTGCCCACCGACCCGCCCGCCTGCCCGGAGAGCGTCCACGCCGTACGCGACGCCGCCTGGGTAGTCCTAGGTCCGGGATCCTGGTTCACTTCGGTCATCCCGCATCTGCTGGTTCCCGACCTCGCGGAGGCCATCGTGTCCACCTCAGCCAAACGGCTGCTCACCTTGAACCTCGAGCCAGCGGGGTAGACCGAAGGGTTCTCGCCAGCACGCCATATTGAGCTGCTCGCCGAGCACGCACCCAAGCTGCGCCTCGATGTGGTGCTCGCCGACAGCTATTTCGCCGCGGAGGATCCGCACCTGCATGCCTACGCGGAGTCTCTCGGGGCACAGCTGGTGGTGGCCGACCTTGCTGCCCGCGATGGCTCACCGCGACACGACCCGCTGCGGCTGGCGTCGGCGTACGCGGACATCATGGGGGTCAGCAACCCCACCTAGCCGCCGAAGAGTGGTTCGTATTCGCGGCTGGATGAACTAGGTGGGTGGACGGGTCACGTGACATCATTCAGCAATGGCTATGACCGCTCAGGTGAAGGCAGAACTGGCGACTATCAAGGTCACCAAGCCGTGCTGCCGCAAGTCTGAGGTGGCGTCTACCCTGCGGTTCGCCGGCGGCCTGCATCTGGTCAGCGGCCGGATCGTGATCGAGGCAGAGGTCGACACCGGTGCGGCCGCCCGTCGGTTGCGGACCGACATCGGCGAGGTCTTCGGCCATCCCAGCGATCTGGTGATCGTCAACGGGTCGGGCATCCGACGCGGCACCCGGTACATGGTTCGGGTGATCAAGGACGGCGAGGCCCTGGCTCGCCAGACCGGTTTGATTGACTCCCGGGGGCGACCGGCCCGCGGTCTGCCATCCCAGGTGGTCAGTGGCGGCGCCTGCGACTGCGTCGCGGCCTGGCGCGGTGCGTTCCTGGCTCACGGTTCGTTGACTGAACCCGGCCGGTCGATGGCGCTGGAGGTCACCTGCCCCGGGCCGGAGGCCGCCTTGGCTCTGGTTGGCGCAGCCCGCCGTCTGAACATCCCCGCCAAGGCGCGTGAGGTACGCAACGTCGACCGGGTCGTCATCCGGGACGGGGACGCCATCGGTGCACTGCTGACCCGGCTGGGCGCGCACGAGTCACTGATGGCGTGGGAGGAACGACGGATGCGCCGCGAGGTGCGTGCCTCGGCCAACCGGCTCGCCAACTTCGACGACGCCAACCTCCGTCGCTCGGCCCGCGCCGCGGTCGCGGCTGGTGCCAGAGTCGAACGGGCGCTGGAAATCCTCGGCGACCAGGTACCCGACCACCTCAAGGACGCCGGCATCCTGCGCGTCGAGAACAAGCAGGCCAGCCTGGAAGAGCTCGGCCAGCTGCACAACCCGCAGCTGACGAAAGATGCGGTTGCGGGCCGGATCCGCCGCCTGCTGGCCACCGCCGACAAACGGGCCGCCGAGCTGGGCATCCCCAACACCGAGTCCAGCCTCAGCCCCGACATGCTCGACGAGGACTAGGGGACAGCGCGAGCCATGTACCCGGCTGCGACCGCCGGCGTCTGGAGCATCGCGGCGCGAAACACGTCTTTCGTTTCGCGCTGGGATGTGAAGCCGTCGGGGAAGAGGTCGCGGCCCGCGAGCGGAGCGAGCCATCTACTTCGTACCAGTGCACTCCGCGGTACTGATGCGCAGCTTCGGAGTTGGCTACTGTGTAGGCGTCCCTAACCGCCTACTTGCAGGAGAACCTGAGGAATGACCGTACGTGTTGGTATCAACGGTTTCGGCCGCATCGGCCGTAACTTCTTCCGCGCCGTGGAGGCTTCCGGCGCTGACATCGAAGTTGTTGCATTCAACGACTTGGGCGACGACGACACCCAGGCGCACCTGCTGAAGTACGACTCGATCCTCGGCCGTCTGGGCCAGAGCGTATCTGTAGTCGAGGGCGGCATCCAGGTCGGCAACCGCGTGATCAAGTCCTACGCCGAGCGCGACCCCGCAGCCCTTCCGTGGGGTGAGATCGGCGCCGACGTCGTGATCGAGTCGACCGGCTTCTTCACCGACGGCACCAAGGCGAAGGCCCACCTGGACGCCGGCGCCAAGAAGGTCATCATCTCCGCGCCCGCCAAGAACGACGACTTCACCGTGGTGATGGGTGTCAACGACGGCGACTACGATCCGGCCAGCCACAACATCATCTCCAACGCCTCCTGCACCACCAACTGCCTGGCGCCGATGGCCAAGGTCCTCAACGACGAGTTCGGCATCGTCAAGGGCCTGATGACCACCATCCACGCCTACACCCAGGACCAGAACCTGCAGGACGGCCCGCACAAGGACCTCCGGCGTGCTCGTGGTGCGGCCATCAACATCGTCCCCACCTCCACCGGTGCGGCCAAGGCCATCGGCCTGGTGCTGCCCGAGCTCAAGGGCAAGCTCGACGGCTACGCGCTCCGCGTACCGGTTCCGACCGGCTCCGCCACCGACCTCACCTTCGAGGCGGGCCGCGAGACCACCGTCGACGAGGTCAACGCTGCGGTCAAGGCCGCCGCGGACGGACCGCTCAAGGGTTACCTGCTCTACACCGAGGACGAGATCGTCTCCAGCGACATCGTGACCGACCCTCACTCCTGCATCTTCGACGCCGGCCTGACCAAGGTCATCGGCAACCAGGTGAAGGTCGTCGGCTGGTACGACAACGAGTGGGGCTACTCCAACCGTCTCGTCGACCTGGTGAACCTCGTCGGCGACTCGCTGTAGGACAGAGTCGCCGTAAGGCATCTGCACCACCACACCGCTGACCCGTCACCGCTGGCCGCGACGCCCCGTCGCCGAACTGCGCAGCTGTGACGGGTCTGCGAAACTTCGGGAGGCTCCATCGTGAAGTCAGTTAGCGACCTGGGTGATCTACGCGGTAGGCGGGTGCTGATCCGCTGCGATCTCAACGTCCCGCTGGACGGCGGCACCATCACCGACGACGGCCGTATCCGCGCCTCGCTGCCGACCCTGAACGCCCTGCGCGAAGCCGGTGCGAAGGTCGTAGTGTTGGCCCACCTCGGCCGGCCCAAAGGGCAGGTCAACCCCAAGTACTCACTCGTCCCCGCCGCCGCCCGGCTGTCTGAGCTGCTCGGTGCCAAGGTCAACCTGGCAGCCGACGTGGTCGGGCCGTCGGCCAAGGAGACCGTAGCCAGCCTGGCCGACGGTGAGGTCGCGATGCTGGAGAACGTCCGGTACGAGCCGGGCGAGGAGTCCAAGGACGACGCCGTCCGCGGTGAGCTCGCCGACGCGTACGCCGCCCTGGGAGACGTGTTCGTCTCCGACGGCTTCGGCGTGGTGCACCGCAAGCAGGCCTCGGTGTACGACCTCGCGAAGCGGCTGCCCAACGCCGCCGGCACCCTGGTCAAGGTGGAGGTGGAGGTGCTCAAGCAGCTCACCGAGCAGCCCGCCCGCCCGTACGCGGTCGTCCTCGGCGGCGCCAAGGTCTCCGACAAGCTGGCCGTGATCGCGAACCTGCTCCGGACTGCGGACACCCTGGTCATCGGTGGCGGCATGGTCTTCACCTTCTTGGCCGCCCAAGGCTACGAGGTGGGCAAGAGCCTGCTCGAGACCGACCAGATCGAGACGGTCAAGGGCTATCTCGAGGACGCCGCCGCCAGCGGCAAGCAGATCGTGCTGCCCTCCGACATCGTCGTTGCCTCTGAGTTTAAGGCCGACGCGCCCGCGACGGTCGTGGCCGTCGACGCCATCCCCGCTGACCAGCTGGGGCTGGACATCGGTCCTGAGTCCGCCGAAGCTTTCGCCGCCGTGATCGCGAAGTCCAAGACGGTGTTCTGGAACGGCCCGATGGGGGTGGCCGAGTGGGAGAGCTTCGCTGCCGGTACCCGCGCGGTCGCCCAGGCACTGACCGAGGTCGACGGGCTCTCGGTCGTCGGTGGCGGCGACTCAGCCGCCGCGGTCCGTGATCTCGGGTTCAGCGACGACGCCTTCGGCCACATCTCCACCGGCGGTGGCGCCAGCCTGGAATACCTGGAGGGCAAGACTCTGCCAGGACTCGAAGTTCTCGAAGACGAAGTTCTCGAAGACAAGGACGCATAGCGCATGGCACGCAAGCCGCTGATGGCCGGCAACTGGAAGATGAACCTGAACCACGTGGAAGCGGTGGGTCTGGTGCAGAAGCTCGCCTGGACACTGGACGACAAGAGGCACGACCCGGCCAAGTCCGAGGTCGTGGTGCTGCCGCCGTTCACCGACCTCCGGACCGTCCAGACCCTGGTGGAGGGTGACCGGCTGAGCCTTGGCTACGGCGCCCAGGACATCTCCCAGCATGACAGCGGCGCCTACACCGGCGAGATCTCGGTGGGGATGCTGGCCAAGCTCAACTGCGGCTATGTCCTCGTCGGCCACTCCGAGCGGCGGCAGTACCACGCCGAGGACGACGCCCTCGTCAACGCGAAGACCACCAAGGCGCTCAGCGGCGGTGTCACACCGATCGTCTGCGTCGGCGAAGGCCTGGACGTACGGCAGGCGGGGGACCATGTCCGATATACGCTGGCCCAGCTCGACGGCGCCCTGCAAGGGCTCGCCGCTGAGCAGGTTGCGTCGCTGGTGATCGCCTACGAGCCCGTCTGGGCCATCGGCACCGGAGAAGTGGCCACCCCAGAAGATGCGCAGGAAGTCTGCGCCGCCATCCGCAGCCGGATCGGCGAGGTGCACGGCGAAGCCGTAGCCGAGCAGGTTCGGGTGCTCTACGGCGGCTCGGTGAAGTCGAACAGTGTGGTGGCCATCATGGCGCAGCCAGATGTGGACGGTTGCCTCGTCGGCGGTGCCAGCCTGGTGGTGGACGAGTTCTCCGCCATAGCCCGGTTCTACGACCTGCCCGCGCTCTGACATGAGTGCGCATGGTGGCGGGCGTGCTGGGTTAGAGTAACCCAGTGGATTTGATGTTCGTGCCGATGATGACGACCCCCATCCTGGTGTTCTCCATCGTGCTGGTGATCACCAGCGTGGTGCTCTCAGGGTTCGTCTTGATGCACAAGGGTCTCGGTGGCGGGCTGTCCGACCTCTTCGGTGGCGGTATCTCCTCCTCGATGGGTGGTTCCTCGGTGGCGGAGCGCAACCTGGATCGACTTACGATCATCGTCGGCGTGGTCTGGCTGGCGTGCATCATCGCGCTCGGCCTGCTCTACCGCCTGCAGGCCTGACCAACACTTCGAGTCCATACACACTTCAACGAGGAGAGATAAACGTGGCTGGTGGCAGCGCCATTCGTGGCAGTCGGGTCGGCGCAGGGCCCATGGGTGAGGCGGAACGGGGGGACGCGGCCCCTCGACTGTACGTGTCGTATTTCTGCTCACACGGGCATGAGACGAAGCCGGCCTTCGCCGCCGACGCGCAGGTGCCTGCTACCTGGGACTGCCCGCGGTGCGGCATGCCGGCGAACCTGGACTCGACCAACCCGCCGCCGGCGCCGAAGATTGAGCCGTACAAGACTCACCTGGCGTACGTGAAGGAGCGGCGTACCGACAAGGAAGCCGACGACATCCTCAAAGAGGCGCTGCAGGCACTGCGGGACCGCAGGGCCCGTGGTGAGGTCATCTACTGAGCTACACCCACACTTGACCTACTCCCCGGGTGCTAGCGCAACCCGGGTGGGATGAGATCTGCAGGAAGCTGGGACGCGGCAGCCTTGTCCACCAGCCACAGCGTGCGTTGAGTTCCGGCGACGCCGGCGGCTGGGAGCTGTACCGGGCCGGCTCCAAGCAGCGTCATCGTCAGCGCGGCCGCCTTGTCCTCACCACTGACACAGAACCACACCTCGCGGGAGGTGTTGATCGACGCCAGGGTCAGGCTGGTCCGCAGCGGCGGCGGCTTCGGTGACGACCTGACCGCGATCACTGTGCCTGTGGCGTAGCCGGAGGGATGCTCGGGGAAGATGGAGGCTACGTGTCCGTCCGGCCCCATTCCCAGCAGGCAGATGTCGAAGGGGGTCGACCCGAGCTCGCGGGCGTACGCCTCGGCTGCCGCATCCAGGTCAAGACCTTCGTCGCTGGCGGGCATCCGATGGATCCGTTCCGGCGCCAACCCGAGTGCTGGACGGAGCAGGTCGAGCGCCTGCTTGTCGTTGCGGTCCTCGTCATCGGCCGGCACGAACCGTTCGTCGCCCCACCACAGATCCACCCGGGACCAGTCCACGGCGGACCGGTGACCGTCCTCAGCCAGCCGCTGGTACGCCCTGGTGGCGATCCGTCCGCCGGTCAGGCAGAGCTGAGGGGTCTGGAAGTCCCGCTGCAGCTCCGCCAGCCGGGCACTCAACCGGGTCGACAGCGCCTCGGCCACGTCGTCGGCGCTGAGGTGGAACAGGACCTCGTGACCGCGTACCTCGGTCACGCCGAACCCTTGCTGCCGCTACCAGCCGCCGCCCGCTTCCGAGGTTTCGCTGCCGTCGCTCGCGTCGCGGCTGCCTTCACTGCGGACGTAGTCCCGGTTCCGGCCGGCTTGCGTGCCCGGGCGGGCTTAGTCGTGGGTGGGTTGCTGGTTCGGTTCAGCAGGTACTTCACGGTCTGCTCGAAGATGTCGTCGTCGTCCATCCGACGGAGCTCCTCGGTGACCAGCTCACTGGCCTCTCGACGCTTCAGCGCCACCAGCCGGTTCGGTTGGCCCGGTACCGTGTAGGAGGCCAGCAGGCCATCCGGTCGGGTGAGTGCGATGTCCCCGGCCGCGGTGGTCATCCGCACTGCGGTGATGCCGGGACCGCTGCTGTTGTCCCGGCGGGCCTCCACCTTCAGGCGGCTCTCCAGCCAGGAGGCGAGCAGTTCCGCGGAGGCGTTTCCGCGTTCGGCCTCCACCCGTACCGCGGTGATGTGGGCGGGGTACTGGTCCAGCGCCGCCGCCAGCAGGGCACGCCACGGGGTCAGCCGGGTCCAGCTCAGGTCGGTGTCGCCGGGTGTGTAGTTCTCGGCCCGGGCGCGGAGCGCCGCCATCGGTCGCTTGGTACCCATGGCGTCGGTGATCCGGCGAACGGCTAGCTGGGCCAGCTCGTCGGATGCAGGGTTGGACGGGAACTTGCCTGGCCACCAGATCACCACCGGAGAGTCGGGCAGCAGCAGGGGCCGGACCACCGACGCGGGGTGCTGTGCGATCGCGCCGCGCATCCTGATCACCACGACCTCCCCGGGGGTGCCCTCGCCAATGCGTACCTGGGCATCCAGCGCGGCCTCGCGACCGGCGGCCGTCACCACCAGCAGGATCCGGGAGGGATGCTCCCGGCCCGCTTGCGTGCTCGCGTTGAGGGCGGCGTCGTACCCCTCCTCGTCGCAGACGACGATCAAGGTCAGCACCATGCCCATGGCCGGGCTGCCGGCGCTGCGCCGGGCCTGCAACAGGGCCGAGGAGATCTTGGAGGAGGTTGTTCCTTCGAGGGTGATCACCATGATCAGTTCAGCCTCTTTCTAGGGCCGACGCCAGGTGTGGCCGTCACGCGCGATCATCTCGTCGGCGCTTCGTGGCCCCCAGCTGCCCGCGTCATAGTCGCTCGGCCGGTCATCGGATGCGGCCCAGAAGTCAAGGATCGGGTCGAGGATCTGCCAGGACAGCTCAACTTCCTCGTGCTGGGGGAACAACGGCGGGTCCCCAAGCAGCACATCCAAGATCAACCGTTCGTACGCCTCCGGCGAGGACTCGGTGAACGAGCCGCCGTAGGCGAAATCCATGTTGACCTCACGGATCTCCATCTGGGTGCCCGGGACCTTCGCGCCGAAGCGCAGCGTGACTCCCTCATCCGGCTGGATCCGAAGCACCAGGGCGTTGTAGCCCAGCTCCTCGGTGTCGGTGGCGGTGAACGGCAGGTGCGGTGCCCGCTTGAAACCCAGCGCGATCTCGGTGACCCGGCGGGCCAGCCGCTTGCCGGTACGCAGGTAGAACGGCACCCCGGCCCATCTCCGGTTCTCGATGTCGACCCGGATCGCGGCATAGGTCTCGGTCTTGGTGTCGGCCGGGATTCCCTTCTCCTCCAGGTATCCCGCCACCTTCTCACCGCCCTGCCATCCCCCCACATAGCGACCGCGGGCAGTGTGCAGGTCCATCCGTTTCGGCGGCCGTACCGCGGCCAGCACCTTCTGCTTCTCAGCACGCAGCTGACGGGCTTCGAAGGAGGTGGGCTCCTCCATCGCCGTCAGCGCGAGCAGCTGCAGCAGATGGTTCTGGATCACGTCCCGGGCGATGCCGATTCCGTCGAAGTACCCGGCCCGACCGCCGATGCCGATGTCCTCGGCCATGGTGATCTGGACATGGTCGACGTAGTTGTTGTTCCACACCGGCTCGAACAGCTGATTGGCGAACCGCAGCGCCATCATATTCTGCACCGTTTCCTTGCCCAGATAGTGATCGATCCGGAACACCGAGGAGGACGGGAACACACTGGATACGACCCGGTTCAGCTCGCGAGCGCTGGCGAGGTCGTGACCGAACGGCTTCTCGATCACCACCCGGCTCCAGCGTCCCTGCTGCTCCTCGGCCAGACCATGATCACGGAGCTGTCCGACCACTGTCGGGAAGAGCCCCGGCGGGATGGAGAGATAGAACGCGTGGTTTCCGCCGGTACCACGGGCCTCGTCCAGGTCGGCGATGGTCGACTTCAATGTCGCGAACGACTCGTCGTCACCGATCTGCCCGGAGACGAAACGGATGCCCTCGGACAGCTGCTGCCACACCTCTTCCCGGAACGGGGTCCGGGCGTTCTCCTTGACCGCGTTGTGCACGATCTGCGCGAAGTCCTGATGCTCCCAGTCGCGCCGGGCGAAGCCGACCAGCGCGAAACCGGGTGGCAGCAGCCCCCGGTTCGCGAGGTCGTACACCGCCGGCATCAACTTCTTCGTGGCCAGGTCACCGGTGACGCCGAAGATCACCAGTACGCAAGGACCTGCGATACGGGGCAGCCGGCGGTCTTGCGGGTCCCGTAACGGGTTCGGCCGGTGGTCGCTCAAGATCACTAGCTGTCCTTGACGTCTGGGCTGTCACCCTTCAGTGCGGCGCTTACCGTCTCGACCAGCTCAGCCCAGGACTTGTCGAACTTCTCGACGCCCTCCACCTCGATTGTTGCGACCACGTCGGCAAAGTCGACCCCGACGGCAGCGAGTGAGTCCATCACCTGCTGGGCCTGCGGGGCGGTTCCGGTGACCTTGTCACCCTCCACCTCGCCGTGGTCGGCGAACGCCTGCATGGTCTTGCCGGGCATGGTGTTGACGGTGTCGGCGACCACCAACTCGGTGACATAGAGAGTGTCGGGCAGCGACGGGTCTTTGACGCCGGTGGATGCCCACAGCGGACGCTGTACCCGCGCACCCTGGTCGGCCAGCTTGGAGAACCGGTCGGACGCGAACGCCTCCTGGAACACTGCGTACGCCAGCCGGGCGTTGGCCAGCGCGGCCTTGCCCTTGAGCGCCTTGGCCTCGTCGGTGCCGATCGCGTCGAGCCGCTTGTCCACCTCGGTGTCCACCCGGGACACGAAGAAGGACGCGACGGAGTGGATGTGGCTCAGGTCGTGACCCGCAGCGGCGGCCTGCTCCAGACCACTGAGGTAGGCCTCGATCACGTCTTGGTACCGGTCCAACGCGAAGATCAGGGTCACGTTCACGCTGATGCCGGCGCCTATCGTCGCTGTGATCGCCGGCAGACCTTCTCGGGTCGCCGGGATCTTGATCAAGGCGTTCGGCCGGTCCACCAGCTCCCACAGCTCCTTGGCCTGGGCGACCGTGCCGTCGGTGTCCTTGGCCAGACCGGGCTCGACCTCGATCGAGACCCGACCGTCGACCCCGTTGGTGGCGGCGTTGGTCTGGGTGAAGAGGTCGCAGGCGTTGCGTACGTCGGTGGTGGTGATGGCGGTGATCGCCTCCTCGACCGACGCGCCTTGCGCCGTGAGCTCGTTGACCTGATCGTTGTAGGTCTCACCCTTGGCCAGCGCACTGGCGAAGATGGTCGGGTTGGTGGTGACGCCGACCACCGACGACTCTGCGATCAGCCGGGCGAGCTCGCCGGTGTTGAGCAGCTCGCGGGACAGGTCGTCGAGCCAGATGGACACCCCCGCGTCAGCGAGGGCCTTCAGTCGATCACTCATGGTGGGTCTCCTTAGCGTGGAGGTAGTGCGGACGTACGTGGTTTCGATACCAAATGAGCTCAGCTGATCGTGACCCCGGGATCCGAGACGGTGTCAGCTGGGCCCTTCCCGCCGGACGCTGCTGCGTGGGTTGAGGATGCGCTGTCGCCGACGGCTGCGATGCTGTCCCGAGCTGCGGTGACCACAGTGTCCGCCGAGAACCCAAACTCCTCGAACAGCTTGCTGCCGGACGCGCTTGCTCCATAGTGCTCGATGGCGATGATCCGCCCGGCGTCGCCGACCAGGTCGCGCCATCCCATGCTGACGCCGGCCTCGACGCTGACCCGAGCCTTGATCTCCGGCGGGATGACGGAATCTCGGTAGTCCTGGTCCTGCTCGTCGAACCACTCGCGGCACGGCATGGAAACGACCCGGGCGCTGATGCCCTCGGCGGCCAGCTGTTCCTGGGCAGCGACGGCGTACTGGAGCTCGGACCCGGTGCCGATCAGGATCACGTCAGGCGTCCCTTCGGCGTCCTTGAGGATATAGCCGCCCTTGGCCACACCGGAGGTGTCGGCGAAGCCGTCCTGCCCGCGAGCGAAGATCGGCAGGTTCTGCCGGCTGAGCGCCAGACCAGCGGGGCGGTCACCGTTGCGCAGGATGGCGGCCCAGCAGGCGGCCGTCTCGTTGGCATCCGCCGGCCGGACCACGTCCAGGCCGGGGATGGCCCGCAGCGCCGCCAGGTGCTCGATCGGCTGGTGGGTGGGGCCGTCCTCGCCCAGGCCGATGGAGTCGTGAGTCCAGACGAACGTGACTGGGAGCTTCATCAGCGCCGCCAGCCGGACAGCACCCCGCATGTAGTCGCTGAAGGTGAGGAATGTGCCGCCGTACGGGCGCAGGCCGCCGTGGACCTTGATGCCATTGAGGATGGCGCCCATGGCGTGCTCGCGGATGCCGAAGTGCAGCACCCGGCCGTACGGGCCGCCCTGGAACATCTTGCTCTGCCGGTCGGTGGGCAGGAAGCTGGGCTCGCCCTCCGGTGTGGTGTTGTTGGACTCGGCAAGGTCAGCCGAACCGCCCCACAGCTCCGGCAGCTTGGGTGCCAGCGCAGTCAGTACCTTGCCGGATGCGGCGCGGGTGGCGACTCCCTTCGCGTCGGCGTCCCAGCTCGGCAGCGCCTCCTCCCATCCGGGGGTCAACTCATCGTTGACCATCCGGTCATAGAACGCCTTGCCCTCGGGGTTGGTGTCGGCCCAGCCGTCGAACGCTTGCTGCCACTCGTCCTCGATCTGCTGGCCGCGCTCGAGCAGCTCGCGGGTGTGGCCGATGACCTCGTCGCTGACCTCGAAGGTCTGCTGCGGGTCGAAGCCCAGCACCTGCTTCGTGGCGGCCACCTCGTCCTCGCCCAGGGCGGACCCGTGGGCCTTGCCGGTGTTCTGCTTGTTCGGGGCGGGCCAGCCGATGATGGTCTGCAGGCTGATGAAGCTGGGCCGGTCGGTGACCTCGCGGGCCGCCTGCAGCGCGTCGTTCAGGGCCGAGACGTCCTCGGCGTACTCGGTGCCGCCGTTGGTCCAGTCGATCTCAGCCACGTGCCAGCCGTAGGCCCGGTACCGGGCGGCGGTGTCCTCACTGAGGGCGATGTTGGTGTCGTCCTCGATGGAGATGTGGTTGTTGTCATAGATCACCGTCAGGTTGCCCAGCCGCTGGGTGCCGGCCAGTGAGGACGCCTCGGAGGTGATGCCCTCCTCGATGTCGCCGTCGGAGGCGAGGCAGTAGATCTGGTGGTCGAAGACCGACTGTCCGGGAGCAGCGTCGGGGTCGAGCAGGCCGCGCTCGCGGCGGGCCGCCATTGCCATGCCGACTGCGTTGGCGATGCCCTGTCCCAGCGGCCCGGTGGTGATCTCGACACCTTCGGTGTGGCGGTACTCAGGGTGTCCGGGGGTTTTCGACCCCCAGGTCCGCAGCGCCTTGATGTCCTCGAGCTCGAGACCGAAGCCGCCCAGGTAGAGCTGGATGTACAGCGTCAGGCTGGAGTGGCCGCAGGACAGGACGAACCGGTCCCGTCCCGGCCAGTGGGTGTCGGCCGGGTTGTGCTTCATGACCTTCTGGAACAGCAGGTAAGCCACGGGAGCAAGGCTCATAGCGGTGCCTGGATGGCCGTTGCCGACCTTCTGGACGGCATCGGCGGCGAGCACTCGGACGGTGTCGACGGCCCGCGAGTCCAGGTCGGTCCAGTCGTCGGGTAGCAGTCTCTGGCGGGTGGAGGTGTCGGTCACGAATGCAGTCCTTCCGAGAAAGAGCCCGAATCTCTGCTTCGGGGGGAGCAATACCCGATGAGCCTATCGGGGTGGCGCCCGCATGGGTATGTGGCCTACCCACAACGTCTGGTCCAGCGGAACCGCTTCACCGGCTCCCGAAGTGTCTTCTGGAATCCCAGGCCATAGACTGCTTGCCGTTGCTCCCCCCGGGTGAGCATGCCAACGTCAACCTGCTGAGGGCGGTCAACCTGGTGAGGGGTCTAGTGACGAGCGTCGAGGTGTCCGGTCCGGTGACGGCTGAGGGCCCCACGGCTGCCTCGGTCGAGTCCGGTGCCGCCCGCGAGGTCCGGGTACGGGACGTTCTGACCGCGTACGTCGGGCTGACGAAACCGCGGATCATCGAGCTGCTGCTGGTCACTACCGTCCCCGCGATGTTCCTCGCCGCCGGCGGGGTGCCGCCGTTGCAGCTGGTGCTGGCCACCATGGTCGGCGGCTGCTTTGCGGCGGCCAGCGCCAACGTCTTCAACTGCGTGCTGGACCGCGACATCGACGAGCGGATGCGGCGGACCCGGCGGCGACCGCTGCCTCGGCACGCGGTCGCGCCTGCGGCTGCCACCGTGTTCGGAGCGTTGCTGGGAATCGCCGCCACCCTCTGGCTCGGGTTCTTCGTCAACTGGCTGTCCGCGCTGCTCGCGTTGGGTGCGAACGCCTTCTATGTCTTCGTCTACACCATGTGGCTGAAACGGCGTACCTCCCAGAACATCGTGTGGGGCGGCATCGCCGGGTGCTTCCCTCCGCTGATCGGGTGGACCGCAGTCACCGGCTCGCTGGCCTGGCCGCCGCTGGTGCTATTCGCCATCGTCTTCTTCTGGACCCCGCCGCACACGTGGGCGCTGGCGATGCGGTACCGCGAGGACTACGCGGCCGCGAAGGTGCCGATGCTTCCGGTGGTGATGGCGGCGCCGGCCGTGGCTCGCCGGATCGGGATCTATTCGGTGCTGACCGTGCTGACGTCCTTGGTGTTGTGGCCGGTGGCTGGCACCGGCTGGCTGTACCCGACCGTCGCCGCCGCGACTGGTGTGGCGCTGCTGTGGGAGTCCTGGCAGCTGCTGCGCCGGGCCGAGCGCGGGTCGACCGATGCCGAGCTCAAGCCGATGCGGCTGTTCCACTGGTCGAACTCGTACCTGGCTTTGATCTTCGTCGCGGCAGCCGTCGACCCGCTGCTGCGCTGACCGCCAACCGCCGTGGCGCAGTCAGTCGAGCTGCTGCTCGACCCAGCGGCGGACGCCGCCGTTCGCGATGAGTGGGACCTGCTTGCTGCCGCCGGGCTGCCGACTGAACGGCGGGCGCAACAGTCCGGGTCACACCGGCCCCACATCACCCTCTATGCCGCCTCGTCGATCCCCGGCTCGGCGGAAGGGGAGCTGCCGTCGCTGGTCGCCGACCTGGAGCTGCCGTTGCTGATCGGCGCGTGCGTGTTCTTCGGCTCCGGCCGTAGCAGCCGGTTCGTCCTGGTTCGCCAGGTACTTCCCACCGCCGCTCTGCTGGAGCTGCAGCGACAGGTCGCAGAGTGCTGCGGCGGGTCACCGGAGGGTCATTTCGGCCCCGGTCGCTGGAGTCCGCACGTCACCCTGGCGCGGCGCGTTGACCCCAGCCAGGCGGCTGCGGCGTTGGAGCTGCTCGGCGGCGCCAGTCCAGTGCCGACGGTCGTCACCCAGTGCCGCCGCTGGGACGGCACCGCGCGGGTGGACTGGCTGCTGTGAGCTCGGCACCTCACCACCGCGGCGGATCAACGTGCGGCAAGCGTTAACTGCCGGTAACACCGCAGAAATGGACGGGTAATCGCCGCTGCCTAGGGTTCTACCCAAGGCGAGAGACATCGCGTTCGGGGTACGGCAAGTCAGGAGTGCTGATGAAACTCGACATCGATGTCGCCGGTAGGACGGTTGTGGTGTGTGGCACGGTGGCGGGGGTGCGCCGGGTCGCGCGCCGCTACCGCAGTGCTGGTGCCGAGGTGGTCGTCGTGATTGACGGCGAGCTGCCGGCGGCGCAGGAACAGCTGGCCGGCGTCCGGTACGCCACCCGCCCCACCGACAACGGTCTGGCCGGCTGGATCAACCTGCTCGGCCGGGCCTGGCTGGTCGTCGCGGTCGGACCCGCGGCTGCCGGCAACGAGCGGCTCACCGGCGTCTGCGGGCATCTGCGGCTCCTGCTGGTGGAGGAGCCCCCGGCTGAGCCGGGTGGTCGGATCGCCCTGGTCGGTGGGGGACCGGGGAACCCGGGCCTGCTCACCGTGGCGGCCTGCGACGCGCTTCGTGACGCCGATGTGGTGTTCTTCGACCGGCTGGCGCCCACCGACGATCTTGCCCTGCTGGCACCGGCCGCAGAGCTCGTCGACGTGGGGAAGCAGCCGTACCACCATCCCGTCAACCAGAGCGAGATCCAGGAGCAGATGATCAACCGGGCCGTCGCCGGCGACTCGGTGGTGCGGCTCAAGGGTGGGGACCCGTTCGTCTTCGGCCGGGGCGGTGAGGAGCTGATCGCCTGCGTGCGTGCAGGTGTCCCGGTCCGTACGGTGCCTGGCGTCTCCAGCGCGATCTCGGTGCCCGGGGCCGCCGGGATTCCGGTGACCCACCGCGGAGTCAGCCGGGCGTTCACCGTGATCTCGGGCCACGACCCGCTGACCGACCAGGAGCTGAAGGCACTGGTGGCTCTGGAGGCGACAGTGGTGATCTTGATGGGGATGAACAACCTGCCTCAGATCACCGCCGGACTGCTCCGGGCGGGGCTGGCACCTGATACTCCAGCGGCGGTGGTGGCACGCGGATTCTCCGATCGGCAACAGGCCGCGGTCGCCACGGTGGCGACGCTCGCTGACCAGGTGCGGAGGCGGGGGATCGACTCACCGGCCGTGGTCGTGGTGGGTCAGGTGGCTGCGATCTCCCAATATGCTGCGGCCGAAGGCGCAGCGGCCGAGCGTGTTGCAGCCGGGCGTGCGGGAACCCGCGGCTGGCACACGGAGAGCGGTCCCGCGGCCACTCTGCCGGCCTGCGTGGACGAGCTCGCCATCGGCGCGTCTCGGGTCATGGCGCCATGACATCCGACCCCCAACCGTTAAGCAGCACCGCGCCCGGGTTGCGCGCCGACCAGCTCCGCGGGTTCCGGATCGGGGTGACGTCTGACCGGCGATCCGGGGACCTGATCGCAGCGCTGGAACGCCGTGGTGCTCAGGTGCTGCACGCCCCAGCCCTCCGGATCGCGCCGAACGACCAGGATGGACCGCTGATCGCCGAGACGGAGGCCGTGATCCAGTCACGTCCGGATGTGGTTCTGGTGACGACGGGGTACGGGATGCGGCGCTGGCTGGAGGTGGCCGACGCGGCAGGGTTGGGGGCGGAGCTGATCGCCGTGCTGGAGGGTGCGCGGATCTTGGCGCGCGGCCACAAGGCCCTCGGCGCGGTACGGGCCGCGGGTCTGGACGACGCAGCCATCAGCGACGAGGAGACCACCGCTTCGCTGGTGGACAAGGTGCTGCACGAGGGCTGGACCGGGATGAGCGTCGCCATCCAGCTGCATGGCTACACCGACGAGGTGCAGCTGGCGCGGATGCGGGCGGTCAGCCGGGCGGTGCTGCCTGTGACGCCGTACCGCTGGGTGAAGCCCGACGGCAACGAGCTGCTGCCGCGATTCATCGGTGACGTCTGTCGCCGCCAGCTGGACGCCATCACCTTCACCAGTGCACCGGCCGCCGACGCGACGCTGGCCACGGCCCGCAATCTCGGCCGGTACGAGGAGTTCGTGGCCGCGTTGCGGCACGACGT
This sequence comes from uncultured Propionibacteriaceae bacterium, assembly GCA_902805915.1. GTDB lineage: Bacteria > Actinomycetota > Actinomycetes > Propionibacteriales > Propionibacteriaceae > Microlunatus. Next base: position 31,307 of record CADCUO010000189.1, read on the forward strand.
GGTGTCCGCGGCGGTCGGTCCCGTCACCGCTGGTCCGCTGGTCGAAGCGGGGCTGAGCCCGGTGCTGCCGGACCGCCATCGGATGGGTGCACTGATCCGGCTGGTGTGTGAGCACCTGGACCAGCACCGGGTGGAACGGTTCCGGACCGATGCAGCCGAGATCGAGCTCCGCGGCCGCTGCGTCACGGTCCGAAGCGCTCAGCAGCCGGACCCGACATCTGTACTACTGGGCCCTCATGCCCTCGCACTCCTCCGGCGGCTGGTTGCCGCCGAAGGGGGAGTGGTGTCCCGACGCGAGTTGATCGACGCGCTGCCTGAGGGGCCGGATGACCATGCGCTGGAGGTGGCGATCAGCCGGCTGCGGCGGTCCCTGACCGTACCGGACGTGATCGCCACAGTGGTCAAGCGCGGCTATCGGCTGGCAGCCGTCCGGAACACCGCCCTCAGCTGACCGCAACCGCCGTCAGCTGGGGCGCGTCGGGTACGGCCCGCTCAGACGAAGAGCGGTTCCATCCCCCAGGCCGACTCAAGCTCGCGCATCGCATCCTCGCTCGGGCGCTCGGTGAATCGCTGTGCTGCGTCGATCACCTTGGGCAGCACGTGGATGTCTCCGACGGTGTTGAGGAAGATCCCTGGCCGGCCCAGCACCCAGTTGACCGCGGTGTCGATCGCGACCTGGTCGGTGAGCGGCTCGTACCAGGTGTTGGTGGTCTGCTCCCGGTCACCCCAGGGCGCGCGGGTGATCGACTTGATGGTTTGGATGGCGACATTCCGCTCCTCGCAGACCTGGGCAAGCGCCTCGAACTCCTCGATGTAGGCGGGGTTGCGCGACATCGGGTAGTTGTACGGCAGCAGCACCGAGTCAAAGTCGAACTGCTCGAGCGAGCGGAGGTGCTGCGTGGCCACCGTCAGGCCGTGGCCGGTGACGCCGATGTGGCGCACCATGCCCTCATCCCTGGCCTGGATCGCGGCTTCCAGCGCGCCGCCGGGAGCGAAGGCCGTCTGCCACTCCACCTCATCGACCAGGTTGTGCAGCTGCAGTAGGTCGACGTGGTCGGTACGCATCAGCTCCAGCGAGCGGCTGATCTGGGCGTACGCCTCGTCGCGGGTGCGTTCACCGGTCTTCGTAGCCAGGAACACCTCATCGCGGTGGTGCTCCAACCACGGTCCGAGGCGAAGCTCGGCGTCGCCGTAGCTGGCGGCGGTGTCGATGTGGTTGATGCCGGACTGGCTGACCAGCTCCATCGTCTGGTCGGCTTCGTCCTGCGTCACCACAGACAATGCTGCGGCCCCGAAGATGACGCGAGTGCTCTGGTGTCCGGTCCTGCCGAACGGTTGCAGTGGAATCATGGGGCTCATTGTGCCCTCCCCGTCGTCGGACGACCAGCGCCACCCCCGTATGCGCTCTCGGAGCGAGCCGAAGACGGCAGGGCAGCCCCCGGTACGAGCCCGGCAGCCGTCGCCGCCGCCACGGTGTCGCTCAGCACCAGATGCTCTGGTCGGCCCGCTCCCGCCGCCACTGCAGTGACTGCGTCAAACTCGGGGCTGACCTGCACGATGACCCCGTCCCGGTGCGCGACCTTCACCGACACCATGCTCCCGGCCACAGCTACCTCGACCCAGGCACGGGGAAGGGCATGCTTGGCCACGCGGTGTTCGCGGACTCCGATGGTGGTGGTGTGAGCGAAGACGGCGTCTCTCAATGCGTCGGTGCGGCTGGGGTGGCAGAGCACGCTGAGCGTGTGCGCGGGACGGCCCTTCTTCATCAGGATCGGCACCAGCCAGGCGTCGGAGGCACCCGCCTGCAGCAGCTGGGCAAGCACACCGGGCCACAGCCGCGGGTCGAGGTCGTCGATGTTGGCTTCCAGCAGCGCCGCAGGGTCGCCGCCGTCAGGGTGTGAGGCTGGCGCCAGCGTCCCCAGCAGTACCCGGGTGACATTGGCCCGACCGGGGAAGTCCTTGCTCCCGGCTCCCAGACCGCTGCGCTGCAGCGACAGCGGCGGCAGGTCGGTGCACTCGGCACACAGGGCGGCGACCAGCGCCATCCCCGTCGGGGTGGTCAGCTCCCCGCGACCGCCGGCAGTGATCCGCCAGCCCGCGGAGAGCTCGGTCACCGCCGGCACCGGCACCGGGATCTGGCCGTGCGCGGCGGTGATGTGCCCGGAGCCGACAGCGACCTCAGAGGCGCTCAGGCTGGTCACGCCCAGGTCGTGCAGTGCGGCGCAGACTCCCACCACGTCGGCGATGGAGTCGAGTGCACCCACCTCGTGGAAGTGGATGTCCTCGGCGGGGACGCCGTGGACGCGCCCCTCGGCGTCGGCCAGCCGGGCGAACACGGCTAGGGCGTCGTCGCGGACGCGGCCGGGCAGGTCGGCGTCGGTGATCAGAGTGCGGATGCTCTGCCAGGTCCGGTGCGGCGGGTCGTCCACCAGCACCTCGACGTCGACCTTGGCGGCGCGGATGCCGGCTCGGGTGACCGGGGCCGACACCACGGTGACGGACCCGGGGATGACCGCGTCCACTGCTTGTTGCACGGCCACAAGGCTGGCGCCGGCGTCGACCAAGGCACCCAGGAGCATGTCACCGGCCACCCCGGCGGAGGCGTCGATCCACGCGTGCACACCGGTATCAGGGGAATCGAGGCTCATGGGCGGGCATCCTCCGGCGCGGCGATCTGCGCGGCCAGGTGTCCGGCGCCGTACCCGTTGTCGATGTTGACCACGCCAACCCCCGGCGCGCACGCGTTCAGCATGGCCAGCAGCGGCGCCAAACCCTGGAAGGCGGCGCCGTACCCGACCGAGGTCGGCAGCGCCACCACCGGCGCTCGGACCAGGCCGGCGACCACGCTCGGCAGGGCGCCGTCCATCCCGGCGGCCACGACCAGCACCCGGGCACGGCGCAGCAGCTCCAACCGGGCCAGCACCCGGTGCAGACCCGCGACCCCGACGTCAACCACCAGCTGCGTTGGCCGACCGAGGTAATGGGCCGTGAGCAGGGCTTCCCGCGCCACCGGCAGGTCCGAGGTGCCGGCCGAGACCACCACGACCAGCCCCCCGGTCGGCGTCGGGTCGGCGGGCGGCCATGCCAGCAGGCGGGCGGGGACGTCGTACGCGGCATCGGGCAGCTCTGCGGTGATGGCGGCGGCGTGGGAGGGGTCGGCCCGCGTGAACAGCGTGACCACGTCGGCGTGCTCGCGGACAGCCGCAGCGATGACCCGTACCTGCTCGGGACTCTTCCCCTCACAGAACACCGCCTCCGGGTAGCCACGGCGGTCAGATCGTTGGAAGTCCAAGGTGGCGATGTCGTCCAGGCGGGCGCCGGGTGCTTCACCCACGCGCGCTCTCCAGCACGGTCAGGGTGAAGGCGCCGGACTGCAGGCCGGCCAGGTCGACGACTGCGAAGCGGAACCCGGCCTGGGTCACCGCACGACGGACCGCGGCCCGCATCGGGTCGGAGACGGCACGGACCAGGTCCTCGGCCGGCAGCTCGACCCGGGCGATGTCACCGTGGTGGCGTACCCGCAGGTCGGTGAACCCGAGCGAGCGCAGCGACGACTCCGCCTCGTCGATCTGGCGCAGCTTCTCCGGGCTGACCGTCTCGTGGTGCGGGATCCGGGACGCCAGGCAGGGTGCCGCCGGCTTGTCTGCGCAGGGCAGGTGCCAGGTGCGGGCGAGCAGCCGTACCGCTTGCTTGTCCAGCCCGAGGTCGGTGAGCGGACGAAGCACCTTGTGGTTGGTGGCCGCCTGCGCGCCGGGCCGGTCCGGTCGACGCGCATCATCGGCGTTCTCGCCGTACGCCACCGCATCCAGCCGGTGGGCCGACACCACGTCGTCGCTGATGCGGGTGAAGAGCTCGTCCTTGCAGTGGAAGCACCGGTCGGGGCCATTGGCTTGGTAGGCCGGGTTGTCCCCCTCGTAGGTGGTGACCTCGACCACTGGTGCGCCGATGAACCTCGCCACCTCATGGGCGGCCGACCGCTCGTCCCGAGCCAAGCTCGCAGACACTCCCAGGATGGCGACCACCCGGTCGGCACCCAGGACGCGTACGGCTGCCGCCAGCAGTACGGAGGAGTCGACGCCGCCAGAGAAGGCCACGCCGAGCCGGTCCACGCCGGTCAGCAGTGGTCCTAGCTGGTGGAGCACCTGCTGCGCGAAGGCAGTACTACTGTCGTCGTCTGCGGTGGTCATCAATCTCATCTCGACTCAGGATTGCTCGGCTCAGGGTGGACTGTGCGGTCCGGCTGCTAAGTCTGCACCGCGGCGCCTCAATCCCGTAATGCGGCCTCGGGAAGGCGAGTGGCAGCAGGGTTGAGTGCGGTCCTGCCTTGTAGCGGACCTGACAGGGCCGAGCGGTTGAGCAGCCAGCCGCCGGTTATGGTCTGATACTAGCGAGTGCGGATCAGTGCCTACGGTCCAGCAGCAGCCGCACGGCGGCGAGCACGACGAACGCGATCTCGACGGCCAGGGTGACGAGCTGGGGGGTGTCGTAGGTCATCTCTCGGATAGCGGGCATCGGCCCGATCGCAGGAAGACCGTCGCTGGTGTGTGCCTTGACCAGTGCCGCCGCAGTGCCGCCCATCAGGACTGCCCCGATCAGCCAGGCGAGGCGGGAGTCCCGGATCAGCAGCCAGATAGCGACCGCCCCGGTGCCCACGGCTTGGACGACGAACTGCGTGCCCAACGTGATGCCAGGCTGACCGGCGCCGTAGGACGGTGCCAGGACGGCGTGCACGATCGCTGAGACAAGCAGTGCCGCAACCCCGGCGAGCCGGAGGACGGTGCGCACAGTGGCATGCGACGAGCCGTCGTCGTGGACCCGTCCAGCAGAGCTGACCTCGGTGGGCATGGCATCCTCCCTTGTTCGCTCTTCAGGTGGCTGACCCCTGACCTCTCACGGGTGGCCGTTTGACAGTGTCAACGACCGCCGTCGCCAGCGAGTTCACCGCCACCGTGGCTGATTGTGGCAGGAACCGGGTTCACCAGGGCTCAGTCCGCCGCGACGCGGTCCGTGGCCGGTTCCAGCTGACGGCAGCTGCCGGCGACCAGCAGCGCGAGGGCGAGCAGACCGGCGGTGACGGTGAGGGCGTTCAGCACTCCGACACGGTCGCCGAGCAGACCGATGAACGGTGGACCGGCCAAGAAGGCGGTGTAGCCAATAGAGGCGACCACGCTGACCCGGGCGGCTGCTCGCTCCGGGTCGTCGGCGGCGGCGCTCATCCCGACCGGGAAGCCCAGCGCTGTGCCAAGGCCCCACAGCACCGATCCGATGACTGCCACCGGGAGAGCCTGGCCGAATACAAACAGCAGCAGCCCCGCCAGCCCGACCAGAGCGGAGGTGCGGAGGGTGGCCACCCGGCCGAACCTGTCGATCAGTCCGGGTCCGTACCAGCGGCCGAGCGTCATCGCGGCCAGGAAGAGGGCGAAGGTGAGCGGTCCGAGCGCCGGCGCGGCCTCGTACCCGTCAATGACCGCGACTCCGATCCAGTCGTTCCCGGTGCCCTCAGTGAAGGCCATGCACAGTAGGAACAGGCCGATCATCAAAGTGCGCGGCTCGGTCCAGGCCTGAAGCGGGTGGCGCGGTTTCCCGTCGGTCCTGGCTGGGGCCGGCTCGACCGGCAGAAAGCCGCGTACGGCCAGCGGGACCACAACGCCGACCACGAGTCCGGCGCCGAGCAGATGCGCCCCCAGCGGAACCCCGAGCAGCACCATCCCCGAGCCGGCCAGCGCCCCGGCGACCGTCCCGACGCTGAATCCGGCATGGTACTTCGGCATCACCGCCCTGCCGAGCCGCTGCTCAACGGCCGCGCCCTGGACGTTCATGGCGACGTCCCAGGTGCCGTTGCCGAAGCCGATCAGAAACAGCCCCGCCACTACCGGCGGGATGCCGTACGGGTAGCCGACGGCAACCGTGCCCAGGCCCACCGCCAAGATGATGGCCATGATGGCGATGGTGCGCGCAGCCCCGAGCCGGGTCACCACCATTCCGGCCAGCGGAAGGGCGACCAGCGACCCGAGAGCAACCGCCAGCAGCACCAGACCCAGCACGGCGGGCGTGGCCTGGAGCTGGTCGCGGAGGTCGGGGATCCGGGACGCCCAGCTGGCGAAACCGAAGCCGCTGCCGATGAAGGCCACGTAGACGGCACGGTGGGCCACAGCGACGGTACGGGCCAGCCCTGGCGGAGCGACACTCGTGCCGGGCCTTGCCTCGCTCACCTGGTCGCCGAACTGGTGACGACCGGGGTCACTTCTCGGCCGGCACGCGCTCGTTGTTCCGGTCGGCGGCTCGTTCACCGAGCGTGGTGAGCCAGCGCACCACCGCCCGAGCCGGAGGGCTCAGCCGTTGTTTCGCCTGCCAGCCTTCGACGGTTGGCGTCGCGCCGGTCCCGTCCGACGTCTGGGTGGGCGGGCCAGGCAGCAGGCGGGCGGCGACGCTCATCAACGCGACGGTGGTGGTTGGTGCGACCCCGTGGAACCGCATGCCGATCTTGGCCAGCGGGGTCAGGATGACGTTGGCCCGCCGGTTTAGCACGCCGTCCACGATCCGGGTCGCGGCCCGTTCGTCGGCCATGGAGATCAGCGGCAACGAGGAGCCCGCGCTCAGCCAGGCGTACTCGGCGCTCTGCTTGCCGACAAAGAATGCACGCACGTGCGAGCCGGTACGCATCAAGCCAGGGGTGATCGTGGTGACTGAGATGCCCGACCCGGCTAGCTCGGCATGGAGCCCGCGGGAGAAACCGGTGGCACCGAACTTGGCGGTGCTGTAGGGCAGCAGGTGTGGAACGCTGACCAGTCCTCCGATGGAGGAGATGATCCCGATCTTGCCGCGCTGCCGGCGTCGCATGTGCTTCACCGTCGCCAGGCTGGCGTTGATCGGGCCCCACAACATGATGTCGATCGCCTCCTGGAAGTGGTCCCGGGACATCGACTCCAGCGGACCGACCTGGATCACTCCTGCGACGTGGATCATCACCTCGATCGGCCCGGTGCCAGCCTCGACCCGGTCAACCATGGCGGTGACGCTCTCGTTCACGGCCACGTCACATACCTCCATGGAGGCGGAAACGCCCTGGCCGCCGAGAATGTCAACAGCCCGCCGCAGCTCGTCGGCCGACCGGGCCGCGATCACGACGTGGTGCCCGCGTTGGCCGAGCTCGCGGGCGATCAGCAGGCCGAGACCGCGGGAGGCTCCAACCACCAGGGCGACGGGCTTGGAGGTGCTGCTCTCTACAACCATGCTCACAGTCTGCACGGTCGGTACGTCCAGCGGGGTACCGGACCGGGGAGGGTCAGCTGAGGGGACGATCAGCTGAGGGTCCGCAGCAGGTTGGCGCAGGCGCGCTCACACTCCCAGCATGCTTCGGCGCAGATCCGGCAGTGGCTGTACGTCGTCGCGTGTCGCTGACACTCCGCTCCAGCTACGCCGCACAGTGCCCGGCAGGCGGTGAGGAGTGCGGCAGTGACCTCGCTGCTGTACCCGGCGTTGCGCAGCAGCACTCGGGCCACGGTCGCCGCTAGGTCAGCACAGTCGAGGTTCTTGCGGATGCAGCGGGTCAGAGCAGCTGGGTCCTGCTCGGCCAGGCAGGCATCTGCGCATGAGGTGCACGCCTGGGCGCAGTCCACGCAGGCTTGGATGCAGGCCGACACCACCTCCGGGAAGAAGCGCGGCTCCGGGTGCACGCTGATCATGTTGTTGATGATCGACACTCCGTAGATGCTGCCAGAGTGGTCCTGGCCACGATCGACCGACTGTGGCGCAACAAACAGGAGCGCAACAATCAGGGGCGCAACAATCAGGGGCGCACCAACCGAGGGCGGGCTGATATGCAACGGTACCTTTCATCGGCGGCGAGAAGGAGAGCCTGGTCGCTGCACTCGACCGGCACCGAGACGCGGTGCTCTGGAAGCTCGACGGTGTCTCGGACGCGGACCTTCGACGGCAGCTGACACCCTCGGGCAGCAACCTGGTTGGCCTGGTCAAGCACCTGGGCGCCGTGGAGTACGGCTGGTTCTGTCACACCTTCGGCCGCCCCACCGAGCCGCTGCCGTTCGACGACAACGATCCCGATGCTGACCTTCGGGTACGCGAAGATGAGACGACTCAGGACATCCTCGACTTCCACGGCCACGGCTCGTGCCGCGGCCGACGCAGTCATCGCCGAGCTGGACCTCCGAGACACCGGCACCGCCTGGTTCGGCGATCCGGTCACCATGCGCTGGGTCCTCATCCACATGCTGGAGGAGACCGCTCGCCATGCCGGCCACGTCGACATCCTGCGGGAGATGGTCGACGGCTTACCGGTGACCACCGTCGCAACCGACCTCCACCGTCAGGAGGTCCACCTGAAGACCTTGGCGACGACTCCGGACCCCACCAGCAACCAGCCGGCCAGCACGAGCAGCGGCCACCACAGCGGCTGCCCGGCGGCGCTGTGGCGAAGCGTCTCACCCAGTGCCGCCGTCGGCAGCAGCCGCAGCACCGGCTGGACCAGCTCGGGATAGCGGGCGACGGGGAGCACCAGAGCACCGCCAACCAGGAGAACCAGATAGACCAGGTTGGCCAGAGCCAGCGTGGCCTCGGCCCGGAGCGTTCCGGCCAGTGCCAGCGCCAGGCAGCAGAAGGCGGCGATCGCCAGCAACACCGCAGCCCCTCCGGCGATCGCCGACAGGGCCGAGAACTGGGGTCGCCATCCCAGTGCGGCGGCCGTACCGGCCAGGATCACCAGCTGTCCCGCGACGACCAGGATGACGGCGCCGGCTTTCCCGGCGAGCAGTCCGCCGCGGCCCAGCGGCGTGGCGGCCAGCCGCTCCAGCACCCCGTAGCGCCGTTCGAATCCGGTCGCTATGGCTACCGACGTAAACGACGACGACCAGATCGCCAGTGCCAGCACCGACGGAGCCAGCGTGGCGAGCTCGCCGAACTGGCCGCCGAGGAACCGTCCCAGCACCAGGATCGCGACCGGGATCACCAGTGCCAGCAGCAGCTGCTCGCCGTTACGGACGAGCAACCGGGCTTCGGTGAAGGCGTGAGCCACCACCCGTCCTGATGCCGGAGCAGCACCGGGTGCGGGCGAGAAGTCGAGGATGTTCATCGCGCCGCCGTACCGCCGGTGTTGGCCAGGAAGACCTGCTCCAGCGTCTGACCGGCGCCGGTGAGCTGGCCCACAGTGCCTGCCACGGCCACCCGGCCGCGGTCGACGATGAACACGTAGTCGGCGAGCTGCTGCGCCTCCTCCATGCTGTGGGTGGTGAGCACGATGGTGACCCCGGCGGAACGCAGCTCCTCCAGCAGCACCCACGTGGCCCTGCGGGCATGCGGATCCATGCCGGCGGTCGGCTCGTCCAGGAACACCAGCTCCGGTCGCCCCACCAGGGCACCGGCCAGGTTGACCGCCTGCTGCTGGCCGCCGGAGAGCCGCCGGTACGGCGTCCGGGCGAAGGCGTCGATGCCCAGCCGCTGGCTGAGCGCCGCCACGTCCAACGGCTGGGCGTACAGCCCGGCCAGATAGCGCAGCAGCTCCACCGGCCTGATCCCGGACCAGGCGCCCGTGCTCTGGGGCATGAACCCGACCCGGCCAGCGGCTGCGGCCGTACCCGCGTCGCCGCCCAGCACCCGCACGGTCCCAGCCGACGGGCGCAGCAGGCCCGTGCAGCAACGGATCAGGGTGGTCTTGCCGGCGCCATTGGGCCCGAGCAGAGCTGTCAGCTTGCCCCGCTCGGCCGTCAGGGTGAGTCCATCCAGAGCGGGACGTCCGCCGAAGTGCACGACAACGCCAGCCCCGACCAGGGCAGCGTCGTCGCGGATGGGCACCCGGGGAAGTCTAGTGTCGCTCGCCCTCTTCCCATCCTTTCCAATCGCGCCTACCCCGCGCCAAGACCCCGCTCAGGTCAGAATGGGTCCATGGATCTTCCCGTGTTGCCGCCCGTCGCTCCGATGCTCGCGAAGTCGGTCAAGGAGATCCCCCGCGGCAGCTACGCGTACGAGCCGAAGTGGGACGGTTTCCGGTCCATCATCTTCCGCGACGGGGACGAGGTCGAGATCGGCAGCCGCAACGAGAAGCCGATGACCCGGTACTTCCCCGAGGTGGTGGAGGCGGTCAAACAGCACCTGCCGAATCGTTGCGTTATAGACGGTGAGCTGATCGTTGTGGGGGAGTCCGGCGACCGGCTGGACTTCGAGGCACTCCAGCAGCGGGTGCACCCTGCGGTCAGTCGGGTACGGCTGTTGTCGGTGCAGACACCGGCCCGATTCATCGCGTTCGACCTCCTTGCCCTCGATGACGTCGACTACACGGGCCGGAGCTTCACCGAACGGCGGGCCGCCCTGGAAGAGGCGCTGGGCCGGGCGGCATCCCCCATCCACACCACCCCACTGACCTATGACCCAGACGTCGCCCAGCAGTGGTTCCACCAGTTCGAAGGGGCGGGGCTCGACGGCGTGGTGGCCAAGCCGCAGCAGCTGCCGTACCAGCCCGATAAGCGGGTGATGTTCAAGATCAAGCACGAGCGCACCGCAGACTGTGTGGTGGCCGGCTACCGCACCCACAAGAGCGGGCCGGACAGCATCGGCTCCCTGCTGCTCGGCTTGTACGACCCGGCGGGCGAGCTGATCTCAGTCGGAGTCATCGGAGCCTTCTCGGCCGCCCGCCGCAAGGAGCTCTTCGTTGAGCTGCAGCCGCTGGTCACCACCTTCGACGACCACCCGTGGGCCTGGGCCAAACAGGAGGCTGGGACCCGCACGCCCCGCAACTCCGAAGGTAGCCGGTGGAGCGTCGGGAAGGACCTGTCCTTCATCCCGCTGCGTCCGGAGCGGGTGGTCGAGGTCCGCTACGAGCACATGGAGGGTAACCGGTTCCGCCACACCGCCCAGTTCAACCGGTGGCGGCCCGACCGTACGCCGGAGTCGTGCACCTACGAGCAGCTGGAAGAGCCCATCAACTTCGACTTGGCGGATATCCTTGCCACCGGCAGCACAAGCCCTGCAGCCTCGACCTGACTAAGGTCCCCCTTATTTGAAGCCGGAGTCGAATAAGAGCACAATTGTGTTGTGAAAACTTCCCCGAGTGCACCCATGCGCGTGCCTGGGGTGCCCGCACGCAGTCCACATTCGGCCACGGACACCGACGCCTCCACCAGACAGCGCGTCGCCAGCTCCATTCTGGAGCATGGCCCGTCGACCGCCGCCGAGCTCGCTGACCGGCTGGGCCTGACCGCAGCAGCCATCCGCCGCCATCTCGACGTGCTGATGGGCCGTGGCTCGGTCGAGTCCCGGGAGCAGCGCATCTACGGCTCCCGCGGGCGCGGCAGGCCGGCGAAGGTCTTCCTGCTCACCGACACCGGTCGCTCCGAGTTCTACTCCGCCTACGACGACCTCGCGATCAAGGCGTTGACCTATCTGTCCGACGCCGCCGGTCCGGACGCGGTGACGAGCTTCGCCCAGTCAAGGGTCGCTGACGCCGAGGTCCGGTACCGCGAGACACTGGACCGGGCAGACTCCTCCGTGACACCGGCGCAAGCCCTGGCTTCGGCCCTATCCGACGACGGCTACGTAGCCTCGACTCGTCCCGCAGCCGCAGGCGAGCAGCTGTGCCAGCACCACTGCCCGGTGGCTCACGTGGCAGAACAGTTTCCCCAGCTGTGCGAGGCGGAGACCGACGTCTTCTCCCGGCTGCTGGGAGTACGCGTCCAACGCCTGGCCACCATCGCCCACGGCGACGGTGTCTGCACCACGCACATCCCGCACGTACCGAACGCACCGCTTCTGAACATCGAAACGCCACCCCAGGAAAGGCCATAACATGACCCAGACTTCCGAGCCCACCACTGTTGCCGCAGGTCCGGTCGGCACCGGCCAGACCCAGGATCAGCACCTGGAGGCGCTGGGTCGCTACCGCTTCGGCTGGTCCGACTCCGACGCGGCCGGATCCATCGCGCAGCGCGGTCTCACCACCGACGTCGTCGCCAACATCTCGAAGCTGAAGAGCGAGCCGCAATGGATGCTCGACCTGCGGCTGAAGGGTCTGAAGCTCTTCGAGCGCAAGCCGATGCCGACCTGGGGAGCCGAGCTCAACGACATCGACTTCGACAACATCAAGTACTTCGTCCGCTCCACCGAGAAGCAGGCCGCCAGCTGGGACGACCTGCCGGCCGACATCAAGAACACCTACGACAAGCTCGGCATCCCGGAGGCGGAGAAGGCACGCCTGGTCTCGGGTGTTGCAGCGCAGTACGAGTCCGAGGTCGTCTATCACAAGATCAACGAGGAGCTCGAGTCCCAAGGTGTCATCTTCCTCGACACCGACACCGCGCTGAAGGAGTACCCGGAGTTGTTCCAGGAGTACTTCGCCACCGTGATCCCGGTTGGTGACAACAAGTTCTCCGCCCTGAACTCCGCAGTCTGGTCCGGCGGCTCCTTCATCTACGTCCCCAAGGGCGTGCACGTCGACATCCCGCTGCAGGCCTACTTCCGGATCAACACCGAGAACATGGGCCAGTTCGAGCGGAC
>CADCUO010000190.1 GCA_902805915.1 uncultured Propionibacteriaceae bacterium
GGCAGGTAGTGGTGGCCGAGACCTTGAACCTGTCCCAGCTGCGGGGTTATCGGACCGGCGGCACGATCCACATCATCGTGAACAACCAGGTCGGCTTCACCACCTCACCGACGGAGTCTCGCTCCTCGATGTACTGCACGGATGTGGCTCGGATGGTCCAGGCGCCGATCTTCCACGTCAACGGCGACGACCCGGAAGCCTGCATCCGGGTCGCCCGACTGGCTTTCGCGTTCCGGCAGGAGTTCAACAAGGACGTCGTCATCGACATCGTCTGCTACCGCCGCCGCGGCCACAACGAGGGTGACGACCCGAGCTTCACCCAGCCGAAGATGTACGACCTGATCGAGAAGAAGCGCTCGACCCGCAAGCTCTACACCGAGGCGCTGATCGGTCGCGGTGACATCTCCGTCGAGGATGCCGAGGCGGTGATGACCAGGTTCCAGCAGCGGCTGGAGAGTGTCTTCCGGGAGGTGCGCGACACCAAGAGGCCGTCGGACGAGGTGCCATACCGCCGCGTTCCGGTATACCCGAGCAAGACGGCCGCCGGTCACGGCACCGCCATCACGATGGAGACGCTGAAGCAGATCGCCGACGCCCACACCAACGTGCCGAACGGGTTCACTGTGCACCCCAAGGTGCTGCCTCAGCTGCAGCGCCGAGCCGCCGCCATCACTCAAGGACCGATCGACTGGGCCACCGGAGAGCTGCTCGCGATCGGGTCGCTGCTGGTCGAGGGCCGGCCTGTGCGGTTGACCGGGCAGGACAGCCGGCGCGGTACCTTCGTGCAGCGGTTCGCGGCCGTGGTTGACCGCGGAACGGGCGAGAGCTGGGTACCGCTGCGCCACCTCGAGGAGGGCCAGGGCAAGTTCTTCGTGTTCGACTCCCTCCTCAGCGAATACGCCGCGATGGGGTTCGAGTACGGCTACTCGGTAGCCCGGCCGGAGTCACTGGTGCTGTGGGAGGCCCAGTTCGGAGACTTCGCCAACGGGGCGCAGATCATCATCGACGAGTTCATCACCTCCGGCCAGGCGAAATGGACGCAGAAGTCTGGTGTGGTGCTGCTGTTGCCGCACGGCTACGAGGGTCAGGGACCAGACCACTCCTCCGCGCGGATCGAGAGGTTCCTGCAGCTTGCGGCAGAGGAGGCGATCACCATCGCCCAGCCTTCGACGCCGGCCAGCCACTTCCACATGCTCCGCCAGCAGGCGCTCGGGGAACGGCACCGTCCGCTGATTGTGATGACGCCCAAGAAGATGCTGCGGATGAAGGCGGCAACCTCTGACCCGTCCGAGTTCACCTCCGGAAAGTGGCAGCCGGTCCTCACCGACCCGACGATCAAGGACCCGAGCGCGGTGGAGACCGTACTGCTCTGCTCCGGGCGGGTGCGGTGGGAGCTCACGGCCGAGCGCGCGGCGCGTGGCGACGCCGACAATGTGGCGATCGTGGCGTTGGAGCGGCTCTACCCGCTGCCGGCGCAGGAGATCGCTGCCGAGCTGGCCAAGTTCAGCAACGCGCGTGACGTGCGCTGGGTTCAGGAGGAGCCGGAGAACCAGGGTGCCTGGCCGTTCATGGCGTTGAACCTGCCGCGGGCCCTCAAGGAAGCCGGCACCGGCCTGGACATCTCGCTCACCCCAGTCACCCGGCCGGCCTCGTCTGCACCGTCCGTCGGTTCCGCCAAGGCTCATGAGGTCCAGCAGAAGACCCTGATGGAAGCTGCTTTCGCCTAAGTCATGTACTACACCGACCGAGGCATCGAAGAGCTCGAGTCCCGCCGGGGAGACGACATGGTCTCCCTGGCGTGGCTGGCCGAGCAGCTTCGCACCTTCGTCGACCTGAACCCCGAGTTCGAGACCCCGGTCGAGCGGCTCGCTACCTGGCTGGCTCGGCTGGACGACGACGCGGACTGACGGCGTCGGAACTGACTCAGCCCGGAGCCGGCATCCGCCGGGCCATTCGGATCTCGGGGAGCGCGAGGGAGGGCTCCATCTTCTCGGCTCCGTCGACGCGGAAATCCTGCCGGGCCTAGAAGTCTGTAGCCCGTACTTGCCTCGTAGTAGCCAGACGTAGGCGTCCTTGGCGCCGATGGCGGCTGTCAACAGCCGCCAGCCCAATCCCGAGCCCCACAGATTCTTTCGCACGTACAGGGCGTACAGCTCGGTCTCGATCTCGATGTCATCGTCGCGCCCGGAACCGGCCCCGGCGAAGCCCACCACTGCTCCGCCGAGTACGGCTACGTAGCGGCGTGGCCCGTCGTCAAGGGCGCGCCGCCAGCGATCGACCCGCTGGCTCACCCGTCACGGCTCCAGCACGATCTTCCCGAAGATGTCCCCATTGACCATCGCAGCGAAGCCAGCGCTGGCCTCGGTCAGCGGTAGTACGCGGTCGACCACCGGCCGCAAGCCGGTGGCAAGGAGCATTCGGGTGAGCGCGACCAGCTCCGGCTTGGTGCCCATGGTGGAGCCGATCACCCGCAGCGGCTTGAAGAAGATCTTGGTCAGCTCCGCCCGACTCGGGTTGTCACCGCTGGTCGCGCCACAAATCACGACGGTCCCACCCGGGCGCAGGGAGTTGATCGAATGCGACCAGGTGGCTGCCCCGACGGTCTCCATCACCGCATCCACCCGTTCCGGCAGCCGCTCCCCGGATCCGAATGCGCGGTGGGCACCGAGCTCGACGGCCCGATCACCCCGGCCGGCGTCTCGCGAGGTCACCCAGACCCGAAACCCCGCGTGACGGGCGAGCAGGATGCACGCGGTTGACACCCCACCGCCGGCACCCTGGATCAGCACCGTGTCTCCTGGAGCAAGACCAGACTGGACGAACAACATCCGGTACGCGGTGAGCCAAGCCGTCGGCAGGCAGGCCGCCTCGGCAAAGCTCAGCTCAGCTGGTTTGTCCACCAGGTTCTGCGCCGGTACCCACACCTGCTCAGCGATGGTGCCGGGATACCGCTCCGACAGCAGTGAGCGACGGGGGTCGTGCGTGGCGTCGGTGCCGTCGAACGCGGGATCGTTGACCACCGGGTACACGATGACCTCCCGTCCGTCGTCGGTCACCCCGGCGGCGTCGCAACCCAAGATCATCGGTAACGCCTCAGCGGGGAGGCCGACACCGCGTAGTGCCCAGACATCGTGATGGTTCAGCGCAGCGGCGCGAACCTTGACCTGCACCCAACCGCTCGGCACCTCCGGTGGCTCGATCCCCGCCACCTCCAGCGCCTGCAAAGGATTGTCAGCATCGGCACGGGCTGCATAGGCGGCGAGCATGACGGCGAATATACATGTGGGGCACCGTCAGCAGGCGCTCGACGGCCACCGAGTGCCACCGGTCGCAGTGGGTAGAGTTCGCCGCGTGAGCGATACCGACATCGAGACAGTCACCGCAGACTTCAACTCACGGTTCGGCCGTTCTCCGGCCGGAGTCTGGGCGGCGCCAGGGCGGGTCAACTTGATCGGGGAACACACCGACTACAACGACGGCTTCGTAATGCCGTACGCGTTGCCGCACCGGGTCACCATCGCGGCGGAGCAGCGGTCCGACGACACGTGGACAGTCACCTCCTTGAACAACAACGACACCCAGACGTTCACCCGGTCCGAGCTGGTCCCGGGCATGAAGGGGTGGCAGGCCTACGTAGCCGGTGTGGTGTGGGCTCTGGCCGAGGCGGGGCATACCGTTGCCGGCGCCGACCTTGTCCTCACCTCCGATGTCCCGGTTGGTGCCGGGCTGTCCTCTTCGGCCGCGCTGGAATGCGCCACGCTGACTGCCCTGGCGGACCTGAACGAGCTGGAGATCGCACCGCTGGAGCGAGCGAAGCTGGCCAGGCGATGCGAGAACGACTTCGTCGGCGCTCCCACCGGACTGATGGACCAGGCCGCCTCCACCATGTGCACCAGCGCGAACGCACTGTTCCTGGACTGCCGTACCTTCGGCGCCGACCAGGTGCCGCTGGACCTGGCCGGGGAGGGGTTGGAAATGCTGGTCCTGGACACGCGGACCCCGCACGCTCTCGTCGACAGTGAGTACGCCACGCGCCGGTCCAGCTGCGAGCAGGCGGCACAGATCCTCGGGGTGGCCGCGCTGCGAGACGTCGACGATCTCGACGCGGCGCTGCAGCAGCTGGACGACGACGAGATGCGCAGACGGGTACGACATGTGGTGAGCGAGAACGCCCGCGTACTGGAGGCAGTGGAGGTACTGCAGTCCGGCAGGTTCCGCGAGCTCGCCCCACTGCTGGATGCATCACATCAGTCCATGCGCGACGACTTCGAGATCACCGTGCCAACTGTTGACCTCGCAGTCGAGTCGGCCCGGCAGGCGGGCGCCCTGGGCGCCCGGATGACCGGTGGTGGATTCGGCGGATGCATCATCGCGCTGGTCGAGGGGGGTCGCTCCGCGGCGGTCGCTCAGCACATCACCGACCGGTTCGCCGAAGCTGGGTTCGACCAGCCGAGCCACTTCGTCGCGCTGCCGTCGCCCGGCGCTCGGCGACTTGTCTGAAGAGGCCCGGCATCTGAACAGGCCTGGTATCAATCAGGTTTTACATAGCGGTGCATCAGGGTCCGGACTGGCACGCGTGGCGGCATTCCCACAAGGACCGTGTAAGGATTTCCGATGTCACCGCCCATCCATGTCAGGATCGCACCCCCAGATCTGCTCTGGAGGCGAAGGAGAGTTCAGTGAGAGTCCGTTTCCGCGCAGCACTGGTCCTTGCGACCACCTCCATGTTGGCCGTCACCGCCTGCGGCTCCAACTCACTCGGTGGTGAGCCGGCCACGTCGAGCGCTCCCACCACTTCGGCGAGTGTCAATGCCGACCTCGCGGCGAAGTTGCCCGAGAAGATCAAGAGCTCAGGGACGATCGTGGTCGGCACCGACGCCAGCTATGCCCCGAACGAGTTCCTCGCCTCCGACGGCAAGACCGTGCAGGGCATGGACGTCGACTTGTTCAACGCTGTCGCAGCGAAGTTGGGCGTGAAGACCGAGTGGCAGCCGGCGACCTTCGACACGATCATCGTCGGCGTCACCGGCGGCAAGTTCGACGTCGGCGTCTCCTCCTTCACCATCAACGAGCAGCGCAAGAAGCAGGTCAACATGGTGAGCTACTTCTCCGCCGGGACACAGTGGGCGACGCCGGCGGGAAACCCGGCAGGCGTTGAGGTCGACAACCCCTGCGGCAAGACGGTGGGGGTCCAGGACAAGACCGTCCAGCAGGAGGACGACCTGCCGGCACGGCAGGCGAAGTGCGGCAGCAACAAGATCAACATCTTGCCGTTCGAAGGACAGGACCAGGCAACTGCAGCCGTGGTCAGCGGTCGTGCTGACGCGATGCTGGCTGACTCGCCGGTGACCGCATACGCGGTGAAGCAGTCCGCCGGCAAGCTGGAGCTGCTCGGTGAGGTCTACGAGGCCGCACCGTACGGCTATGTCGTACCCAACGAGGAGACCGGGTTCGCCGAGGCACTGGCACAGGCGCTGAAGGAAGTCAAGGCCGACGGCAGCTACCAGGCCGCGCTCAGCAAGTGGGGCGTCGAGAGCGGCGCCATCGACGACTTCGCAGTCAACCCCTGAGCGAAGGACGGCAGCGATGGCGTCAAACGACGAACGGCCGGGCCTGATCGACGCCGTCCCGGTCCGCCACTACGGCCGCTGGGCGGCTGTGGCCGCGATCGTCGTGCTCCTGCTGATGCTGTTCAACATGCTGATCTTCAATCCGGTGTTCAACTGGCCGTTCGTGCTGGAAGTGATGAACCAGGCTCCGGTGATCGAAGGACTGCTCAAGGGCACTCTGCTCGTCACGGCGCTGACCATGATCGTCGGTGTACTCGGCGGTGTGCTTTTGGCGGTGATGCGGCTCTCGGACAACCCGGTGCTGAGCTGGGTGTCCTGGGCGTACACGTGGTTCTTCCGGTCAATACCCCGAATCGTGCTGCTCACCATCATGGGCGCCGGGATGGGGCTGATCTTTCGCGACGGACTCTCCCTCGGCGTCCCGTTCGACTGGAAGATCATCGAATGGCTGGGGCTATCCGGGGACTGGCGGTTCCTGACGCTCGATGCCAACACGCTGTTCAGCGGGTTCGCCGGTGCTGTTATCGGGCTGGGTGCCTCCGAGGCGGCGTATATGGCCGAGATTGCTCGCGCCGGCATCCTCAGCGTCGACAAGGGCCAGACCGAGGCCGCCCAGGCGCTGGGGATGAGCCGGGCGAAGGCGATGCGGCGGGTGGTGCTGCCGCAAGCCATGCGGGTGATCGTCCCACCCACCGGGAACGAGACAGTCGCGATGATGAAGGACACGTCGCTGCTGATCGCTCTTCCGTTGACGGCTGAGCTGTTCTACCAGGTGGGCGCCATCGGGAGCCGGACGTACCAGATCCTGCCGTCCTACCTCGCCGCTGTCGTCTACTACCTGCTGATCACCAGCGTGCTGATGGTCGGACAGTCGTACCTGGAGCGGCACTTCGGCCGTGGGTTCGGTGCCACCGTCACGTCCGACAAGGCTATTGCCGAGCCGGGATTGATGGCAGGGAGCGCACATTGAGCCAGCACCACGCCGACCATCTGGTCCAGGCGGTCAACGTGACCAAGTCGTTCGGCCCCAACAAGGTGCTGGAAGGTATAGACCTGGACGTCGACGCCGGCGAGGTGGTGTGCCTGCTCGGCCCCAGCGGCTCCGGCAAGACCACCTTCCTGCGACTGATCAACCAGCTCGAGACCCTCACCGGGGGGCGGATCTGGGTGGGAGGAGAGCTGGTCGGCTTCGAGGAGCGCAACGGGAAGCTGCACACCAGGACCGATGCCGACGTCGCCCGCCAACGTTCGCGGATCGGGATGGTGTTCCAGCGCTTCAACCTCTTCCCGCACATGACCGCGTTGGAGAACGTCACCGAGGCCCCGGTGCACGTCAAAGGCGTCTCCCGCCGGGTGGCGCGCAAGCAGGCGCTCGAGCTGCTGGACCTGGTCGGACTCGGTGACCGGGCCCGCTTCTACCCCTCGCAGCTGTCCGGGGGTCAACAGCAGCGGGTAGCCATTGCACGGGCGCTCGCCATGAAACCGGAGCTGATGCTCTTCGACGAGCCGACGTCGGCCCTGGACCCGGAGCTGGTGGGCGAGGTGCTCGCCGTGATGAGGGACCTCGCTGCCGAGGGTACGACGATGATCGTCGTCACGCACGAGATGGCCTTCGCCCGCGAAGTCGCCGACCGCGTCGTCTTCATGGACCAGGGCGGCGTGGTGGAGCAAGGCGCCCCTGACGCCGTACTGCTGAACCCGCGGGAGGAGCGAACCAGGACGTTCCTCCGCCGGGTGAAACAGGAGGCCGAGTCCGAAGCGCAGCACGACATCGAGCTAGCCACATTGTTGAAGTCCTTCGAGAGCTGAACCGGCAGACTCGCAGCCAGCCACCGCTGCGCCGCAGTTCTAGGAGCTTCGGTCTGGCGCCGAGGAGTCCTCCCCCGCGAGCTCGTCGCGGAGAAAGATTGCAGTGGAGGAGGGCAGCAGCAGGCAGACCAGAGCCAGTGCCGACAGGACCAGCAAAATCCAGGCGATGAATGTTGTGTTCCCGCCGTTGAAACTCCAGGCAATGGGTAGGTGAAGCAACTGGGTGGCTACAGCGGGAGCACGACTCCAGCGGCGACCCAGCCAGACTCCGCGACTTACGGCGGCGAGGAAGGCGCCGTACCCGCACATGAGCAGCGCAGTGCCCGCACCGACCACAAGCCGGGATGTTCGGATCTGCGATGCCTCCGCCACGCTGAACCCGATGGCGACCAGCGCCTCAAGCAGGCAGACCACCGCGGCAAGGAACAGAAACCGAGGTCGTGGCGTTGTTGAGCTGGGTGTCACCCAGACACTGTACGGCGAGGCCTGATTTCGAGTCGGCGTGGCTGGCGCGTATCGGTTACCCGGTCGTAACCCGACCGAAATGTGAGGCAGTCAACGCAGAAGGCACTTGTGTTGCCTGTAGATAGTTGAAACTGTGGGGTATGTATCGGTCGCTCAAGGTGGAGCGCTCGCGACTTCACCACGTTCCGATGGGTCATGGTTGACCCACAGAACCTAGTTAGGAGTGATTACGCCATGGATTGGCGCCACAAGGCGGCCTGTCTGGAAGAGGACCCTGAGCTGTTCTTCCCCATCGGGAACACCGGGCCGGCCCTTCTCCAGATCGAAGAGGCCAAACAAGTTTGCCGGCGATGCGACGTGAAAGATGCGTGCCTGCAGTGGGCGCTGGAAGCAGGGCAGGATCATGGCGTCTGGGGTGGTCTCAGCGAAGACGAACGCCGTGCACTCAAGCGCCGCGCTGCCCGCGCCAGGATCCGTACCGCATAGCACCACCTCCTGAGCGACTCGAGAACGTCGGGCAATGCCCGACGTTTTTCAACGATCACACCGGCGCGGCCAACGGGATGTCAATCACTGCCCGGGTTCCCGCCCCCGCGGGGTTCGGGCCCAGATCTACGCTCCCCTTCAGCTCCGCGACCAGGGTGGACACGATGGACAGTCCAAGACTGCCTGACTTCCGCCAGTCGAACTCCTCGGGGAGCCCACGGCCGTTGTCGACGATTTCCACCATCAGTCGGCCGTCGTAGCGGGTCGGGACCACCCGTACCTCCCCTGAGGTGTCAGCCAGACCATGCTCCACGGCGTTCTGGCACAGCTCGGTGACGACCATCGACAGGTTTGTCGCCAGACCGGCAGACACCACACCGAAGCTACCAACCCGTTGGGTCGCAACCGAACCGGCAGCCGCCGCCACGTCGCCCACCATCCGCAGCAGTCCGTCGGCGACCCGGTCGAACTCGACCTCCTCGTCGAAGGCTTGGGAGAGCGTCTCGTGCACGATGGCGATCGACGCCACCCGCGACATGGCGTCGTTCAGAGCGATCTTGGCCTCCGGGGACGATATCCGTCGCGCCTGCATCCTAAGCAGCGCAGCCACGGTCTGCAGGTTGTTCTTCACCCGATGGTGGATCTCCCGGATGGTCGCGTCCTTGGTCACCAGCTCCCGCTCCCGGCTACGCAGGTCGGTCACATCGCGACAGAGCACGATGGCGCCCAGCCGTTCCCGCTCACGGGTCAGCGGCAGCACACGGATCAACAGGTGCGCATCTCCGGCAACGACCTCAGCCACGCGGGCTGTGCGGCCGGACAACACCGACTCGAGCGAGTCGTCCACCGGCCCGTCCGGGGGTGGCAGCAGGTCAACGGTCAAGGCGGCGAGATTCTCATCGATCAGGTCCCCGATCAGACCCAGCCGACGATAGGCGCTGAGCGCGTTGGGGCTGGCGTATTCGACCATGCCTGCGTCGTCGAGTCGGATGAACCCGTCCCCTACCCTCGGCGCGAGTGCCCGGTCGAGGCTCTCCCCCGGAATGGGGAACTTCTGCGAGCTCAGCATGTCGGCCAGCTCCGCTGCCGTCGCTAGATAGGCCTGCTCCAGCGAGCTGGGCGCCCGTACGCCGAGCTGGCTGGTGTGCTGCTCGACCACCGCGATGATCCTCCCGTCCCGCCGTACCGGCACGGCATGGACGTCCACCGGGATGCCGGCTTGCAGCTTTGCCTCGCTGGTCCGGGTCAGCTGGCCGCTGAGGAATGCCTCCGACACCAGATGTTCGGGTGAGTAGGCGATGAGGTCTCCGACGACGTCGTCGACCAGCGCCGTCGGGCCGGTTGTCGGCCTGATCTGGGCGGCTGCCCAGAAGACGTTCTCATCGACGTCTGCTACCCAGAGAACCAGGTCGGAGAAGGAGAGGTCGGCCAGCAGCTGCCATTCCGACACCACGAGCTTGAGCCACTGGTGGTCGCCGTCGCTGAGCGGGGTGTGTTCGGCGATGATCTCGGACATGGACGGCATGACCCAACCCTAGTGTGGAGCGGTGCCGCCCAGTTGCGCTACGTTCTCGAGGTCGGTCACGTCGGGGTGGCCGCAGCTGACGAAGGAATGAGGCATGGCCAGCTCCTCCACCAGACCCTTCGAGGGTGACCCGCGTTGGCGGCTCACCCCGACCAAGTACCTAGTCGCCGCCATCTTGACCGCGGCGATCGTGGTGCCGTTGCTGGTCTCCACCTATGACCAGGTCGAGCCGCGGCTGTTCGGCTTCCCGTTCTTCTACTGGTACCAGCTGGCTTGGGTCTTCCTGGCAGCCGGCGCCTGCGGGCTCAGCTTTGCCCTGCTGACCCGGGAGAGCAACGCCTACGACCGGGAGCACCCCCGTCCTGCCGTCGGACCGGAGAACGACCGATGAACGATGTCAACTGGGTCGCGCTGACCGTCCTGATCCTGCTCTTCGCCCTGGTCACCGTGATGGGCTTCCAGGCGTCGCGCTGGAGGCAGCCCAAGGACCTCGACTCGCTGCACGAGTGGGGTCTGGGCGGCAAGAGCTTCGGCACCATCACCACCTGGTTCCTGCTGGGTGGCGACCTCTACACGGCCTACACCTTCATCGCGGTCCCGGCCGCCATGTGGGCGACCGGGGCGGTCACCGGATTCTTCGCGGTGCCGTACACGATCGTGCTCTACCCGATCATCTTCTTCTTCCTCGGCCGGATGTGGTCGGTGGCCCACACCCACGGGTACGTCACGACGGCCGACTTCGTCCAGGGCCGGTACGGAACCCGCAGCCTCAGCCTGGCTATCGCCCTCACCGGCCTCCTCGCCACCATGCCGTACATCGCCTTGCAGCTGGTCGGCATCCAGGCAGTACTGGAGGTGGCCGGGGTCGGGGGTGAGAGCCTGATCGCCCGCGACCTGCCGCTGCTGGTCGCTTTCGCCGTGCTGGCCGCCTACACCTACACCGCCGGTCTGCGAGCGCCGGCGATGATCGCCTTCGTCAAGGACACGCTGATCTACATCGTGATCGCCGTCGCGGTGATCTACCTGCCGCTCAAGTTCGGTGGCTGGCTGGGGATCTTCGACGCCGCACAGGCCAAGATGGCCACCCCGAACCCGGCGACCGGCGCGCCGACGGGGGTGTTCGTACCGGGTCCGACCCTGCACTGGGCGTACGCCTCGCTGGCTCTGGGCTCCGCGCTGGCGCTATTTATGTACCCGCACTGCGTCACGGCGACGCTGTCGTCGAAGGATCGCAAGACGGGTCGACGCAACGCTATGATCCTGCCCGCCTACTCCCTGCTGCTCGGCCTGCTGGCCCTGCTCGGCTACATCGCCATCAAGGCCAAGACAGTGCCGATGGGCCTGGACGGAAAGATCAACCCACAGCTGGTCATCCCGCAGCTGTTCGAGGACAACTTCCCGGACTGGTTCACGGGCGTGGCCTTCGGTGCCATCGCTGTCGGTGCTCTGGTCCCGGCGGCGATCATGTCCATCGCCGCTGCGAACCTGTTCACGCGCAACATCTACAAGGCGTACCTCAAGCCGGACGCCACCGACGCCCAGGAGGCCAAGGTCTCCAAGCTCACCTCCTTGGTGACCAAGGTGGGCGCTCTTCTGTTCGTGCTGATGCTGGACAAGCAGAACGCGCTCAACTTCCAGCTGCTCGGCGGCATCTGGATCCTGCAGACGCTGCCCTCGATCGTCTTCGGCCTGTTCACCGGCTGGTTCCATCGGTGGGCGCTGCTGGGCGGCTGGGCGGCCGGCATGATCTTCGGCACCGTCACCGCGTACGGCTACTGCACTGCGTGCACCACCCGTCCCTTCGGGAACTCACTCTCCAACGTCCCGCTGATCGGTGACGCCGGCTACATCGGCATCACCGCTCTGGCGCTGAATCTCGTGGTGCTGGTTGCGGGTACGGCGATCTTGCGGGCGATGAACGTGTCCAACGGCACCGACATCACCCGGCAGAAGGACTACTTCGCTGATGTCGGTGATCCCGGCGTCAAGCCGACGGTCGTACCCACCGCGCCGATTCACTGACCCGTTCTTCGCACCACCCGCCCGTCGCGCCGTCGCCACAGTTCGGCGGCGCGGCTGGTTTCTGGCAGAATAGACAGCCGTGCCCGCCGGCACAGACACACCGATCCCTGATCTAGACCGGGGACCACACGACTGAGGAGGCTCAGATGGGCAAGACTGGCCGCAAGCGCCGCGCCCGCAGGAAGAAGGGCGCGAACCACGGCAAGCGCCCCAACGCCTGAGCAGTCGAACAGGACTGACAAGACCCCACGGTGAAACCACCGTGGGGTCTTGGTCGCTTGAGAGCGCTGGTTATGCCTGGCTAGCCTGCACCTTCGCGGCAGCCAGCTGACCTAGCACCTTGTCGCGCAGCTGGCTTGGAGCCTGGTCCCCGCCGCAGCGGTTCCGCACCAACGACTTGACCGCCTGCTCGACATCAAACCGTTCCAGGCACGGCTCGCACGCCACGAGGTGCCGACGGATGGCATCGCTGCTCGCGGTGTCCAGCTCGTGGTCTATGAACTGATACACCCGCTCCAGGACGTGCTCACAGTTGTCCGGGTCGTCGGCAGTGGTGCCGGCCTGCTCGCTCATGCCCTCGCCCTTCTCGCTCATGCCTTGCTCCCCTCATGGCGCAGCAGACCACGCTCAGTGGCGTAGTCGGCCAACAGCTTCCGCAGCTGGGTCCGTCCCCGGTTCAGCCGCGACATCACAGTGCCGATCGGTGTCTCCATGATCTCGGCAATCTCTCTGTAGGAGAAGCCTTCGACGTCGGCCAGATACACGGCCAGCCGGAAGTCTGGCGCCAGTTCCTGTAGCGCCTCTTTCACGTCCGAGTCCGGAAGATTCTCCAGCGCCACCATCTCGGCTGATTTCAAGCCACTCGAGGTGTGCGACTCCGCGCGGGCCAGCTGCCAGTCCTCGATGTTCTCTCCGTCGGAGATCTGCGGCTGCCGCTGCTTCTTCCGGTAGGAGTTGATGTAGGTGTTGGTGAGGATCCGGTAGAGCCAGGCCTTCAGGTTGGTGCCCTCGGCGAACTGGTGGAAGGAGGAGTACGCCTTGGCGTAGGTCTCCTGCACCACATCCTCGGCGTCGGCCGGGTTGCGCGTCATCCGGAGCGCAGCCGCGTACAACTGGTTCAAGAAGCCGAGGGCGTCGGCCTCGACCCGGGCGTGCCGCTCCTCGGCGGTCTCAGCGGTGGCGGTCTCGGGGGTGTCAGCGGTCTCCGGGGTGTCGACGGTGGCGCTGGTCTGGGTGCTGTTCTCATCTGCCTCGTTCGTTGCCGGGGCAGGAGTGCTGGGAATGCTCATCACGTACGAGAGTACCGGCGACCGCCGACCGAGGCGCTGCTCGGCCTCGGTCATCGCGGAGGAACCCTCGATCATCACGGGCGAACACTGTGTGGCCATCACGTCCGGTACAACGTGGCCAGGCACTGCTTATTCCCCCTCGCGTTACGGCTGCTGCTGATCTACACCAATGAAGGCACTGACCTCAGCTACCACCAGCTCGCGAAGATCGGCCGGTGTCAGGGGTGCCGACTTAGCCAGCCGGAACCCATGGTCGGCGCCCGGCAGCTCCACGATCCGGATCTGACCTCCGTTCCGGCTCAGCGACTGCGCGGTGGCCTCACGCACCTCGTCCGGACCGCCGAACGCGTCGCTGGAGCCCTGGAGCACCAGCCGCGGCACCGCCGGGGTCAGCAGCTCAGCGGCTCGGGACCGGTCCGGTCGGCCGGGCGGGTGCAGCGGGAACGCCAGGCACACCACACCGGCGACGTCGTACTCCGGGGCAGTCCGACAGGCGACCCGCGCGCCGGCGCTGCGGCCGCCGAAGAACAGACGGCCGTCTGCTTGACCCCAGCCCAGCACTGTGTCCACTGCGGCGCGCCAGGCCTGGTCCAGCCGCGGCGCAGCAACCGCCACCTTCTTGCCGGCAGTGCGCCACGGCTGCTCGAACCGGAGTACGCGGACACCGAGGCTGGGCAGTCGCCCGGCGAGCAGCGACAGGTCGGGAGCGTCCACGCCCCCACCGGCGCCGTGGCCCAGCAGCAGGGTGGCTGCCCGAGCAGCCGATGCGGTGTCGTTGACGTACAACCGGCCAGGACCGACTGCCGTGTCGACGGGCACCACCGCGCTCCTCACAACAGGGTCTCCTCCGCGTCCTCCTCCGCATGTTGATCCAGCGGCCGCACCAGCGATGGGTCGTTGTTCTTGACGCTGTTCACCTGGGTCGACACCGCGTAGACCTCCAGGGCACCCGCGTCGGTGACCGCGAGCAGGTCAAGCGCTGCGTCGGGGTCGGTTTGGGTGGGGTCGAGCCATGCGTCGTAGGAGTCCTTCCCGATCACCATGGGCATCCGGTCATGGATGTGGCCGACCGCATCTGTGGCCTGGGTGGTGATCACCGCGCAGGTACGCAGCCACGCCGAGTCGTCGTCCCGGCTCTTGGTGGGGTCGCGCCAGATCTCGTAGATCCCGGCCATCACCAGCAGGCCGCCATCAGCCCGGTGGATGAAGAAGGGCTGCTTCTTGGCCTTGACCGCCCGTCCGAGCACCCGGGTCGCCGCCTCCGGGGTGTACCACTCATAGAAGCCGTCGGCGGGAAGCAGGCAGCGTCGGGCGCTGAACGCCTTACGGAATGCGGGCTTCTCCGCCACGGTCTCCAGCCGCGCGTTGATCATCCGGGAACCGATGGAGGGATCCTTGGCCCAGGACGGCACCAGCCCCCAGACCAGCGGGCTGAGCCGTCGGCGTACCCCCGAGGTGTCCTTGACGACACGCTCCAGTACGGCCGGGACCGGCACCGTGGGCGCCGCGTTGTAGTCCGGGCCGGGCAGGTCGTCGAAGACGTCGTCGATGTCGAACTCGGCCACCAGATCCTCCGGGCTGGCCGAAGTTGCATACCGTCCGCACATACCCATCACGCTAGCGGAGCCCGTGGTCGACGCCTGCGTCCAGCGCTCAGCGGCACCAGACATACCCAGAAGGGGCAACCCGGTCTTTAAGTTCCGAGCCGACCACGGTAGGAATATCCCATGACCTTGCTGCGTGCTGCTTCCCGGACCCTGCTGGCCTCCTACTTCGTCGTAAGTGGAGTCAAAGCCGTGAGAAACCCACAAGTGCTCGTGCCGGCGGCCCAACCGCTGGCCGACAAGATCGTCCCGATGGCCAAGCAGTACGCGCCCCAGCAGGTGGCCGACGCCATCCCTGAGGATGCAGCCACCCTGGTCCGGGTCAACGGTGCCCTTCAGCTCGCCGGTGGCCTGGCGCTGGCCAGCGGCAAGGGACGGCGCGTCGGTGCCGTACTGCTGGCCGCTTCCCTGGTGCCGAGCACCTTGGCCAAGCACCCGTTCTGGACCCGCACCACCGAGGAGGAGCGGGCCTTGGACAAAGCGCACTTCCTCAAGAACGTGAGCCTGCTCGGCGGCGTGCTCATCGCTGCCGGCGACACCGAGGGACGTCCCAGCCTCGCCTACCGCGCCCACGCCGGCACCCAGCTGCTGGCCAAGGACACCCGCAAGGCAAGCCAGCGCGTTGTCAAGAACACGCGTGCTCTCAGCGACGCCGCGCTGGCGGAAGGCGCCATGTTGGTGGGGACAGCCGTGGCCACTACGCGCAAGGCGCGGCGGAAGGCCGCCAAGGAACTCAAGCGCCGGAACAAGAAGACGGCCGCGCAGCAGCTCAAGCAGCGACGGGCGGCTGCTCGGTCCAGTGCCAAGGAGGACGCGGCACGAGCAGCGCGGGCCGAGAAGGAGGCGAAGGCCGCCGCACGGGCCAGTGCCAAAGTGGACGCGGTACAAGCAGCGCGAGCCGAGAAGGAAGCGCGAGCGGCGGCACGGGCGCAGGCCAAAGAGGAGGCGGTGAATGCGGCGAAGGCTGAAAAGGCCGCCAAGGCCGCAGCGATCATGCAGGCCAGGGAAGCGCAGAAGCAGGCCAAGAAGCGCGACAAGGCAACCAGAAGGTTCGCCCTCAATCTCCACCGCGGCGAGAACTGAGCACGCCTTAGACTCGGGGGCGTGTCGACGAACCAGCCGCCCCCGAGCCAGCCGCCCCGCACCCGAAACTCTGTGAACCGAGGTTACTGGCCGGCACCGACAGCCCCCGCTCCGATCCGGGCCACCGTGTCCGTCCCAGGGTCGAAGTCAGAGACCAACCGGGCTCTGGTGCTCGCTGCGCTGGCGAGCGGGCCGTCAACCATCACCGGCGGCTTGGCGGCCCGCGACACCGCGCTGATGCGAGACGCCCTGCGGGCACTCGGGGTGCGCATCACCGAGACCGCCGCCCATTGGCGGGTGGACCCACCGGCCCAGTTCACTCCCGGCGCCACCATCGACTGTGGCCTGGCCGGCACCGTGATGCGGTTCGTGCCGCCGGTCGCCGCCCTTGCCGACGGACCGGTCACCTTCGACGCCGACGAGCAGGCGTACGCCCGTCCGATGGACGTGATCTTGACGGCGCTGGAGACCCTCGGGGCGACCGTGGATGCCGGCGCCCGGACGCTTCCCTTCACCATCACCGGACATCCCGCACTGCCGGGCGGGGTAGTCATGCTGGACGCATCCAGCTCCAGCCAGTTCGTCTCCGCGCTGCTGCTGGCCGGCGCCCGGTACGCCGCTGGGGTGGACATCCGCCACGACGGCAAGCCGATCCCCTCTCAGCCACACATCGACATGACGGTGGCCATGCTCCGCGACCGCGGTGTCGCGGTATACGACTCCGAACCGAACCGCTGGGTCGTCTCCCCCGGTCCGATCGCTCCCCGCGACGTGCAGATCGAACCGGATCTGTCCAACACCGCGCCCTTCCTGGCCGCCGCCGCCATCACCGGCGGCTCGGTCACCATCCCGCACTGGCCGACCCGTACCCACCAGCCGGGTGACCAGCTCCGCGACATCCTGCAACGGTTCGGAGCGCAGGTTGTCCTGGATAAGCATGGCCTGACCGTGCACGGTCGCGACGAGCTGCACGCTGTCGACCTCGACCTGCATGAGGCTAGTGAGCTCACCCCCGTCGTCGCGGCACTGGCGGCACTGGCCGATGGCACCAGCCACATTCGCGGGGTGGGCCACATCCGCGGTCACGAGACGGATCGGCTCGCTGCCCTGGAGGCGGAGCTGGAGGGCCTCGGTGCACACGTCAGCCAGACCCACGACGGACTGACCATCCACCCGCGGCTGCTCGGCGGCAACCTGTGGCGTACCTACGCCGACCACAGGATGGCTCAGGCCGGTGCTCTGCTCGGGCTGGTGGTCGACGAGGTCGAGCTTGACGACATCGGCTGCACCCGCAAGACCATGCCGGAGTTCGCTGACCGGTGGCTGACCATGATCGAGGACTCCGAGCGTTTCTCCGAGGCGGGCACAGCGACCGATGGACGAGCCGAGACCGCCGCGGAGGCGCCTCAGTGACCTCCCGCGGTATCCGCACCGACGAGCACGAGGGCTTCGACCGGCCGCGACGCCACACCAAGCCGCGCACGAAGGACCGGCCCGACTACTCCAAGGCCGAGATCGCGATGATCATCACCGTCGACCGAGGCCGCTACCGGTGCCTGATCGATGGCCGGGAGGTGTCCGCGACCAAGGCCCGTCAGCTCGGTCGCAAGGGCGTCATCGTCGGAGACCGGGTACGGATCGTCGGGGACACCTCAGGAGATGAGGGAAGCCTGGCTCGGATCGTCGGTGTCGAGGACCGGGAGACGGTGCTCCGTCGGACCGCGGACGACGACGACCCGTTCGAGCGGCCGATCGTCGCCAACGCCGACCAGCTGGTCATCGTCACCGCGCTGGCCGATCCACCGCCACGGACAGGCATGATCGACCGCATCCTGGTGGCCGGCTTCGACGCCGGGCTGCAGCCGCTGCTGTGCCTCACCAAAGCTGACCTGGCCCCGCCGGACGAGCTCATCGCCGCCTACCGACCGCTCGGCGTACCGGTCACGGCGATCCGGCCTGGTGCCGACCTGACCGAGCTCCGCGGATTCCTGGCCGGGCACCGGAGCGTATTCGTGGGCCATTCCGGCGTGGGCAAGTCCACCCTGGTCAACGCCTTGATCCCCGGCGTCGGTCGCGCCATCGGCCTGGTGAACGAAGTCACCGGCCGGGGCCGGCACACCTCCACATCGGCGATCGCGCTGCAGCTGCCGGACAAGACGGGATGGGTGATCGACACACCCGGGGTGCGGTCCTTCGGTCTGAGCCATGTCAGCCAGCAGCGCATCATCGCCGCCTTCGGCGACCTGGCAGAGTTCAGCAGCGACTGCCCGCGCGGCTGCAACCACCACTCGGACGCCCCCGGATGCGCCCTCGATGCCGCGGTGGCCCGCGGGGACCTGTCCTCAGTCCGGTTGGAGTCCTTCCGCCGGATGATCAGCTCGCACCAGTAACGTATCCGGCATGCCCGTTACACCCTCATCGACTCAGGCCACGTCAGCCGCCCGCCGGGGGCTGACCGATGACCTGAGGCTGGCCCATCTGCTGGCCGATGACGCCGACTCCATCACCATGAGCCGGTTCAAGGCGCTTGATCTGCACGTCACGTCGAAGCCAGATCTCACCCCGGTCAGCGACGCCGACACTGCAGTCGAGGAGGCGATGCGCCGTACTCTCGGCCGGGCTCGCCCCCGCGACGCGGTCCACGGGGAGGAGATGGACGACACCGGGTGGGGGCCGCGGCGCTGGGTCGTCGACCCGATCGACGGCACCAAGAACTTCGTCCGCGGAGTCCCGGTCTGGGCGACGCTGATCTCGCTGATGGTGAACGACGAGGTCGTCCTCGGCGTCGTCAGTGCTCCCGCGCTGGGGCGGCGGTGGTGGGCAAGCCTGGGCGGCGGCGCGTACTGCGGCAAGTCGTTGATGTCTGCCGCCGAATGCCATGTCTCCGACGTGGCAACGATCGAAGATGCGTCGTTGAGCTATTCCTCGGTGTCGTCGTGGGTGGAGTCTGGTCTGGGGCAGGAGTTCGTCGACCTGCTTCGATCCTGTTGGCGTACCCGTGCCTACGGTGACTTCTGGTCATACATGCTGCTCGCCGAAGGTGCTGTGGACATCGCGTGTGAACCGGACCTGGCGCTGCATGACATGGCTGCCTGCTCCATCGTGGTGACCGAGGCTGGGGGGCAGTTCACTGACGTGGACGGCCGTCCTGGCCCGCATGGTGCCGGCGCGTACGCCACCAACGGTCGCCTCCATCAGGCGGTGCTGGCGCAGTTTGCGCACCAGAACGGCTCCGACGAGGACGCCGACGCGGCGCTGCCGATCCACTGACGGGTGAGCGCGGTGCACGCCCCGACTATGTAGGTGTGCTGCCGTCGGCGGGGACGGCTTCGCTGGGCCACAATGAACCATGGAGCTCAACCGGCATTTCTTGGTACCTGCTGACATCGACGTCGTCTGGGCTGCGTTCAATTCGCCGGACCTGCTCGCGTCCTGCTTTCCCGGGGTGACGCTCGACCAGGTGAACGGGACCCACT
Source organism: uncultured Propionibacteriaceae bacterium (assembly GCA_902805915.1). GTDB lineage: Bacteria > Actinomycetota > Actinomycetes > Propionibacteriales > Propionibacteriaceae > Microlunatus. Next base: position 19,330 of record CADCUO010000190.1, read on the forward strand.
TCGCCGGGACGGTGAAGGTGAAGCTCGGTGCAGGTGTCATAGTCTTCGACGGCGGCGGCGAGTACGTCAGACCAGGCAAGACCATCAAGCCTGTGGTGATCAAGATCAGCGCCAGTGACCGGCGCGGCCGCGGCACCGTCACTGCCCTGATCACCGTGCGGTTCCACCACACCGCTGCAGGCACCGAAGTGGACCTGCATACCAAGCTGGCCATGACCGGTAAGCCGGCACAGCTCGGCCCCGCGGTGGTCCAGCATGTCAGCGCGAAGCTGGTCGACCAGTTCGTTGCCTGCATCTCTACGAAGCTTGGTCAAGGCGTCAGCATCGGGCAGCTGCGGCCAGCTATGCACGGTGCCAGCAGGCCGGGCACCAGCACCGGGGCCGGAAAAGGGATGACCCCGGGCGCGCCCATCCCGCCGGGACCGAGCAAGCGGTACGGATCCGTCCTGGTCGCCGCGGTTGCGTTGTTTCTGGTGCTGCGGACCGTCAGCCGGGTCAGACGAGCCAGCTGACGCAGCTCTCCATCACGGGATGGCGCGCAGGCGTACCGTCTCGGACAGCCCGCGGAGCTTGTCGACCAGCTCCTGCGGGAGGGAGCCTGAGATGTCGGTGATCACGTAGCCGAGGTCACCGCGGGTGGACAGCATCTGGCTCTCGATGTTGACGCCGAAGTCGGCCAGCACTCCGTTCACCGTGGCCAGCACACCCGGCACGTTGTGGTGGATGTGCAGGATCCGGCTGCGGTGCTGTGTGTCGTCGACCTGGACCTGCGGCAGGTTCACCGACATGGTGCTGGTACCGCCGCCTGCGAACTCCCGCAGCTTTCCGGCCACGAAGCGGCCGATGTCCTCCTGCGCCTCCTCCGTCGATCCGCCGACGTGCGGGGTCAAGATCACATTCGGGATACCTTGCAGGCTGGACACGAACCGGTCCCCCGCCGACTTGGGCTCCTCGGCGAAGACGTCCAGGGCAGCACCGGCGATGTGGCCGGACTCCAGGTGCTCGCGCAGGGCTTCGTGGTCCACCACGATGCCGCGGCACAGGTTGAGGAAGAGGCTGCGGGGCCGCATCTTGGCGAACTGCTCCGAGCCGAACAGCCCGGCGTTCCCCGCCCGGCCGTCGACGTGCAAGGAGACCGTCTCCGCTTCGGCCAGCAGCTCATCAAGGCTGTTGCATCGGCGCGCATTACCGAGCGCCAGCTTGTCCGCGACGTCGTAGAACATCACTCGCATGCCGAGCGACTCCGCCACCACCGAAAGCTGGCTGCCGATATTGCCGTAGCCGACGATCCCGAGGGTGCGGCCGCGTACCTCGTGCGCCCCGGCCGCGGACTTGTCCCAGATTCCCGCGTGCATCTTCGCGTTCTTGTCGGTGAGGTGGCGGGCCAGCGCGATGATCTCGGCGATGACCAGCTCGACAACGCTGCGGGTGTTCGAGAACGGGGCGTTGAAGACAGCCGTGCCCTGAGCCGATGCAGCGGCCAGGTCGATCTGGTTGGTGCCGATGCAGAAGGCGCCGATGCTGAGCAGCTGCGGCGCCGAGGCCAACACGGTGCTGGTCACATTGGTCTTGGACCTGATGCCGAGCAGGTCCACTCCCTGCAGCGCCTCGGCCAGCTCAGCCTCGTCCAGGGCCCCCTTGCGGGTCTCGACCTCGATGTTGCGCTCGCTCAGCAGCCGGACGGCCTCGGGATGGATGTTCTCGAGCAGAAGTGCCTTCATCATTCCTTCTCAGCTGACGTGTCCCCAACCCCCTGGGCCGGGCAGCGGGGCGAACCCGACCCATTGTAAGAACACCACCGAGCCGGGCCGCGCCGGTCTCAGATCATGCTGGCTGCCTGGCCCAGCTCGTACCGGCCACCGTGCTCGGTGCCAGAGCGGCGTAGCTGGCGCATCCGTCGCCGGTCGCGGCGGTGACCATCGCGCTCAGGCACGCCTCGGTGAACACATCTGAGGCGGCCGCCAGCATGGCGTTGAACTGGCTCAGGGCTGTCACCGGGTCGGTGACGGCGGAGCGTCGCCCAGAGGCGAGGCAGAACACGGTGTCTCCGTCGGTCATGGAGTGCAGCGGGGCGATGGCCCGGGCCATCCCGTCATGGCCGACGGCAGCCACCTTCTGTGCCTGAGCCTTGGTCAAGGTGGTGTCGGTCAGGATCACGCCGATGGTGGTCGCCAGCGAGCGGCCGGTCTTGCTGCGGGCGGCGGCCAAAGCCGTACGTTCATCCGCTCGGGGGGTGGCGAGACGCCCCCGACGGTCTGACCACAGTCGTCCGGTGGCGGGGTCCACCGCGGAGCCGGCCGCATTCACCACCACGGCGGCGGCCACCGACGTACCGTCGGCGAGAACGGTGTGGGCGTAGCCGAACCCGCCCCGCAGGCCGCCGCAGATCGCCCCGGTGCCAGCCCCGACAGAGCCGGTGACCGGGTCGTCGGCCGTGGCGGCATCAAGTGCCCGGGCACCGAACTCGGCGGTGGGGCGGTTGCCGAACACGCCACCACGACCAAGGTCGAAGATCACCGCGGCCGGCACGATCGGCACCACCTGGTGTGGCTCCGGCCCGACCGGGAAGCCGATGCCGCGCTGTTCCAACGCCGTCATCACCCCGTCGGCGGCCGCCAGTCCGTATGCGCTGCCCCCGGTCAGCACTACCGCGTTGACCTGGTCCACCAAGGTTGTGGGGTCGAGCAGGTCGGTCTCCCGGGTGCCTGGTCCGCCACCCCTGACGTCGACCCCGCCGACCGCGCCCTCGGTGGCGAGCACCACCGTCGTCCCGGTCAGCCATCCGGCCGAGTCGGCGGTGTGGTGCCCGATCCTGAAACCCTCGATCACGTCCCCACTCTAGGAGTAGGCGGTGCTGCCGGAGCGAGGGCTCATCGGATGGTGAAGAGGGTGGAGCGTAGGCCCAGGGTGTGCCGGAAGGTGCCGCCGGAGACAGTGACGGTTGACTTGCTGCCGATGACCTTGATCGACACCACCCGACCGTTCCAGCGACCGTAGCCGTCGCGCTTGGTCACCTGCAGCTGGCGTACCGTGCCGACCGATGGCCACGCGTTCTGCACCGACCTGGTGGTGAGGGTTCGAGTCCACGCATTGGAGACCACTACACCGTCGTAGGGGTCGGGCCGCGCGCGGAGGTAGGGGTAGCCGCCCTGCGCCGAGTGGCCGCCGTTGGAGGAGGAGAACTGGGTCAAGGCGATGCCTGAGCCGTACTTCACGATGGCGCCAGCTGTCGCCGTGATGGCAGCGTTGCCGGCAGTGGTCTCGCGCACGGTACGGGTGCCGCCCGCGGTGACATTGGCATAGCCGGTGTAGACCTGGCAGCTGGTGGTGTCACAGATGTCGTAGCCTGCGGTGGAGCTGGCACCCGCCTGGATCCGGGCAGCATAGGTCCGGGCGGCGACCGCCTGGCTACGGACCGCGTTCGGAGCCCAGGAGGTGGGCATCTCCGATGGCACCACCGACTTGAGGTAGCTCTCCATGCTGAGACGGTTGACCGTCCGCCCGCCGGTGCTTCTCTTCACGAACGCCACGGTGCCCCGGTACTCCTTGTAGGAGCCGCTGGGCAGCTGCACCCGAACGATCTTGGCTGTGTTGGCGAAGCTCCAGTTTCCAGTGCCCAGGCCGGGACTCACCTTGGTCCAGGTGCCCGCGGTGTTGCGGTAGTGCAGCGCCGTGCCGGTGCCGGATCTGGTGACCCGCCAGCGGGTGTACTTCGCACCGGTGGGCAGCGTGTAGGAGCCGCCGGCGGTGTCGCGGAGCCTCAGCCCGGCCGACGGTGCCACCCGCAGGTCGTTGTCGGCGTCGGCGGTGATCCAGACTTTGATCTTGGACCCGGACGTCAAGGCCGACAGCGTCGTACCCGGATAGTAGAAGGCCAGAATCTGCTTCCAGGTAAGGCCCTCCTTGGCGGCACCGTACGCACCGTACTGCGACATCCCCCACCCGTGGCCGTACCCGGCGCCGCTGAGAGCGAAAGAGCCTGACGTCGGTGGTACGGCGACGTCGGCGCGAGCCGGAGTCGCGCCGAGCGGGCTGGTGGCTAGGAGAGAGAAGAGTGCACCCAGACCGACGATCAACCGCCCCGAACGGTGTCGTGTCTGAGTGGATGAGGGCTTCGGGGAAGACATAACATCCATTCGTTGAGTTGGGGAACATCATGCCTCAGGGGCAGCCCACACTCAGCGGTGATGGACAGATATGCGGCGACAATCTCAGGCCGTGAAGCGATGACTGTCAGCGGACGTCGACAGCGGGCGGCTGGTGGCCGGCGCCGAGCCGGGCCGGCCACCAGATGTCGCGTTACCTCAGAGGGTGACCTCGCGCTGCTTGGCCGCCGAGGCGTAACAGGCGTCTACCACGAGCGAGCGCGCCAGTCCCTCATGACCGCGATGGGCGTCGTGGTTGTCGCTGCGCACCTTGGCCAGGAAGTCCAACACGGCCTCGGAATGGCCCCCACTGGGCGGGATGTCGGGCTGGATCTCCGCCGGGAAGCCGCTGACCTCGGTCCAGACATCCAGCTTGGTGTAGGTCGCCGGCGAGCCGCCGAGCTCCAGGGTGGCGCCACCGTCGGAGCCGTACAGGTTGATGTAGATCAGGTCATGCGGGATCCACGAGGCCCAGCTGGACTCCAGCAGCAGGGTGCCCCCGCTGTCGAGCCGCATGAACGCCGTCGACAGGTCCTCCACCTCGAACTCGACGGAGTCGCCGACGCCGGACTTCTGGCTACCAAGGCCAGTCGCGCCACCGATCCCGCGCGGGCCGAACTCGGCGTAGGTGGTGGCACTCACCGTTGACACCGAAGGCTCGTCCAGCAGATGCATGGCCATGTCGAGCATGTGAACGCCGATGTCCATCATCGGGCCTCCACCGGCCGTCTTCATCTTGGTGAACCAGCTCCCGAGTCCCGGAATACCGGAACGGCGGAGCCAGCCGGCCTTGGCGTAGTAGATCCTCCCGAGCAGCCCGGAGTCGACGATCTTCTTCAGCGCCTTGACCTGACCGCCACGGCGGTGGTTGAACAGCACGTCCAACACCTTGTCGTTGGCGATCGCCGCATCGACCATCTTCTGAGCTGTGACGGCGTTCTCGGCCATCGGCTTCTCCGACAGCACGTGGATGCCGGCGTTGAGCGCTGCGATGGCCATCGGAGCGTGGAGGGCAGTGGGAGTGCAGATGCTGACCACGTCGAGGTCGGCTTCGTCGAGCACCTGTTCCCAGTCGGCGTAACGCAGATCGGCGCCATAGGCGTTTCCGAGCAACTCCAGCCGGTCGGCCTCCATCCCTGCGAGGGCCACAATGTCAACGTTCCCGGCGGCCGCGTACCCGATCAGGTGCTGTTCGCCGGCCCAGCCAACCCCGATGACGCCGGCGCGCAGGTTGCGAGTGTCAGACACGGGCGTCTCCCGTCGCCACGGCGGTGTCGCGGTCGGCCACCAGCGACCCGCCGCGCAGGAACGGCGCCGGCTCATTGACCACCGCGGGCGGTACGAAGCTGGCCCCCGCGGTCGGGGAAGCCCACTGCACGGCATTGGCGATGACGCGCTTGATGTCTGGGTGGTGGTAGACGGGATAGTCCTGGTCACCGGGTGAGAAGTAGAAGACCTTGCCCAGTCCGCGCCGATAGCAGCAACCGGACCGGAAGACCTCACCGCCGGAGAAGGTCGAGAGGAAGACCAGCTCGTCTGGCTGCGGGATGTCGAAGAACTCCCCGTACATCTCCTGCTCCTCGATCACCAGCGGATGCGGAACCCCTTGGGCGATCGGGTGCGACGGCAAGACCGTCCAGACCAGCTCCGTGTCGCGGGAGTTGCGCCAGGAGAGGGAACAGCTCGTCGCCATCAGCTTGATGAAGATCTTCGAGAAGTGGGCAGAATGGAGGGCGATCAGCCCCATGCCGCCGAGCACCCGCTGGTAGACCCGCTCCACCACGGCGTCGTCGACGGTCGCGTGGGCCATGTGCCCCCACCAGGTGAGCACATCGGTGTTGGCCAGTACCTCGTCGGTAAGCCCGTGTTCTGGATCCTGGTGGACGGCTGTGCGCACGTCGACGGAGTCGCCCAAGACCTCGGTCAATCCGGCGGCGATGGCGCCGTGCATTCCCTTTGGGTAGCGCTCGGCCATGGCCTCGCGGTCTCGTTCGCGGTTCTCATGATGGTTCTCGCCCCATACGGTGACGCGGATCGGTGTTTTCACGAACCACCATCCTGCCGAACCCAGATCAGCCCCTGAGCGCGGGGCGGGATGATTGCGGAATGGACCCGGACGGCTTGTCGATCGAGCGGATGAAACTGAGAGCGCACGACATGAGCGAGCGCACAGCTCGGCGGGGCCGGGAGTCGGCGCAGGAACGGCTGGAGCGCCTGCGAGGACGAAGCTTCATGATCCTTCAGTGCGCTGTCACCGCCGGAGCGTCCTGGTGGCTCGCCGCGGAGGTTCTGAACCATCCGACGCCGTTCTTCGCCCCCGTCGCCGCCATCATCTGTCTCGGTTTCACCTTCGGCCAGCGCCTCCGTCGCGGTATCGAGGTGGCGATCGGAGTGGCGCTGGGCGTCCTGGTCGGCGATGTGTTCGTCACCTTCTTCGGCACCGGGGTCTGGCAGATCATCATCGTCTGCGGGTTGGCGATGTGCTTGGCCACCCTCATCGGAGCGGGCAACCTGATGACCATCCAGGCTGGTGTGCAGTCGATCATCGTTATCAGCTTCGCGCCCCGTCCCGATCAGGCGTTGGACCGTTGGCTGGACGCCGTGGTGGGCTGTGCCCTGGCTTTGGCGATGGCGACCATCGCCCCAAGTGCCCCGCTGCGCAGACCGCGGCTGCTGGCAGCGGCGTTGATGCAGGAGATGGCCCGCACTCTGAGCGCGGCTGAGGATGCCCTCCGCCGTGGCGACCAAGAGGCCGCGGACGCCGTTCTGGACCAGGCACGTCGTGGCGAGCGGGACCTCGCGGCGCTTGAGGAGGCGGTCAAGGAGGGGCTGGCAGTTGTCCGGTATTCCCCCTTCCGCCGTAGCCAGGTGTCTTCTGTGGAGTCGTACGGCGGGCTGTACGAGCCGCTCGACCGTGCCAATCGGAACCTCCGGGTCCTCGCACGTCGGTGCGCTGTCTCCCTGTGGCGCAGACAGACGGTGCCATCCTCGTACCTGGCGATGATGGCAGCCCTGGCTGAGACTGCCCAGTTCATGGGGAACGAGCTGTATGACGGGCGGCTGCCGACCGCCGGCCGCGAGCGACTGCTCGAGCTCGGACGGCAGAGCTCGCACCTGGTGCTCAACGAGAACCTCTCCGCGGTGGTGATTCTGGCGCAGCTGCGTTCCATCGTGACTGACTTGTTGGAGCTGACCGGGTTGTCTTATGCGGAGGCGCGCGCCGCTATCCCCGACATGGACTGACCGCTCCACGCCGCTTAGCCAGGCCCAGCTCCGGGTGTCGCGCCAGCAACAGCCGAGCAGCGACGATTCACCTCGCCGCCACAAGCGCCGCTACGATTCGTCAGTCATTACTCAGCGATCATCGTCGGCGAGTGGGGTTCCCCCCGCGCACCCGAGGAGGTGGATTTCATGGTGGACCAAGGAGGTTCGAGATGCGTTTCGTTTACAGCAGCTTCGAGGGGCGGTTCTCAGACAGCCCTCGCGTCATCTATGAGGCTCTCCTCGCGCGTGGTGGCGACGACGAGCACATCTGGTTAGCAGACGCCAGCTATCGCAGTACGTTCCCCGACGACATCCGTACCGCGGTTCTGGGGACGACGGCCTGCGTGGAGGCGCTCGAGTCGGCCGACTTCGTCATCGCCAACACCCACATAGACCTCGACTGGGAGAAGCGGCCGGGTACGGTCTATCTTCAGACGTGGCACGGTACGCCTCTGAAGACACTGCACCGTGACGTCTTATGGGCGCCCCCAGGGCGGATTGATCGGCTCAGTCGAGATGTGGCCCGCTGGGATGTGCTGCTGTCCCCCAACCGAGCCAGCACCGAAGCGTTGCGGAACGCGTTCGACTTCTCAGGCCAGGTCCTCGAGACGGGCTATCCGCGTAACGACGTGCTCGTGAACCCCAGTCGGGCGGCCGTTCGTTCTCGGGTGCGACGACAGCTCGGGATTCCCGAAGGCACCAAAGCCGTCCTGTACGCGCCCACCTGGCGCGACAACGTCCTTCGTACCGATCAGGACATGTTCGCGCTGAAGCTTGATCTCGACCAGGTCGCCAGCGAGCTGGGTCCGGACCACGTGCTGCTGTTGCGGCTCCACTATCTGGTGTCTGATCGGCTGCGGCTTACCGACCAACCGGGGGTGCGGGATCTGACCCGTCATCCCGATATCAACGAGCTCTACCTGGCTGCGGACGTTCTGATCACCGACTACTCGTCCTCGATGTTCGACTTCGTCCTCACCGGCAAGCCCGTGCTGCTGTACACCTACGACCTCGAGTACTTCCGTGACGATCTGCGTGGCTTCTACTTCGACCTGGAGGAAATCGCCCCAGGCCCGATGCTGCGGAGCCAAGCTGAGGTGGTTTCGGGGCTGAAGGATTTGGAGAGCGTGGCAGCCGGTCACGCCGACCGATACGCCAGCTTCCTAGCCCGGTTCGGATATCTGGAGGACGGCAAGGCGACTCAGCGTGTCCTGGACTACCTGTTGAGCTCGGGCCACCAAGCGCAGCAGCAGTTCCACACTCCCAGCGCCGTGTAGCTCGTTTCTCCACCCGCCTTCATCGGCATGCTGGTGGCGACACCCCGATTTGGCACACGCCGGAAGTGTCAGTAGTCTTGACAAAGTCAACGCGGGGTGGAGCAGCTCGGTAGCTCGCTGGGCTCATAACCCAGAGGTCACAGGTTCAAATCCTGTCCCCGCTACAACGAAACACATGGTCAGGGCCCGGTTCGCTACTACAGCGACCGGGCCTTGATCATCTTCGTTAGCCATTCGTTAGCGAACTTCGTCGCGGTACGCCCGGAAACTCTGATGTCGTCTCGGGCGGTTGCCCTCGATGGACGTATCACACTGGATACTGTCGCGGCATGCAGGCCACGAAGTACGAGCGCGAATGTATCGCGGCGGACCGTCGACGCGCACTGGCCGACGCTCAGGTCAACCAGCAGACTACGCGCCCTCCTCGAAGCATCCCCGCACTCGCCTGTCAAGGCTCGGCCTGGCGAGCTGACTAGTCGTCGGAATGGCGAGCGCGTGCGCGGCGGACTGACTCGTCCACAATGGATTCGGCCATGCTTGTCAGGCTGAGATGCTGGTTCTGACTGAGAGTTCGCAGTCGTTGCAGTGCTTCGCTGGGGGTGACGCCGCTTCGGCTCATGATGATGCCGACCGCTCGCTCAACCAAAACGCGATGACGGAGGGTCCTTTGCAGCTGTTCAGCCAGTTTCTGGGTCTGAGAAAGCACCTGTGCGTTCTGGACCGCCACGGCGGCCGGGGTGGCGAAGAGCTCGCCGAGCTCAGCGGCGCGCTCGTCGAACGCCCGCTCAGGGCAGGCGTACACGTTCATGGCGCCGACGACCCTGCCGGCGATGATCAGAGGCAGCGAGACCGCGCTGTGCACCCCCAGCCGTGCCACCCTAGGCCCGAATCTA
>CADCUO010000191.1 GCA_902805915.1 uncultured Propionibacteriaceae bacterium
CCGGGAGAACCATTCCCCCCGTCGGACCTCAGCCAGGGAGACCCTTTGGGCCAGCTCTCTGAGTCTGTCCAGTTCGCGCCGTACCTTGCCACGGAGGTCCGACGCGGGGCCGTCGCCATTCGGGATGCCTGGGTCGCTGGCCATCGAAGGTCCTTCCGGCTGGATAGTCTCATTAGGACGCGTCGCTGAACGCCGCGGTGTGGACACCATGGTACGAGCGGGGCACGGCTCACCACGACTTCCGGCTCAATAGTCCAAGGCCCGGAGTGGAGGTCACGTTCGACCACCAGACGTGGTGGCTTCCTGACTCCCGGTGTCCTGCTTGGCTGCCCAGACCCGGTGGACAGCTAGGCTGACCGGATTCGGGGACCGCCCATCCAGACGCCTTGACTAGGATCCCTGATGCCCCGAGTTCGTTTGACCGTCGTCATTCCACAGTGCTCACGCTCGTTGCGGGGGCCCTTGTCTCTGTCTCGGCACCAGGGCCCGCCTCGGCGGCGCCGAGCGTCGGGGTTGTCCGCGTGGTTGCAGGCCTGTCGATCCCGTGGGACCTCACCTGGGTCGGCGGTTTGATGCTGTTCGACCAGCGCGGTGGTGGCGTATGGTCCAAGCGCGGCACCGCCGTACCGAAGAAGGTGACGATGGCGCTGCCGCCCATCTTCGCCAAGGGTGAGGCCGGCATGCTTGGCATGGTTGCGGATCCGGATGCGTCCAACAACAAGATGTTCTACACCTGCATGGCGGTGGCTACGAGCGTCGGTGGGCCCAAGGGCGTCGAGGTGTGGAAGTGGAGGCTGACCGGGGACACGAGTGCAGTCGGGGTGAAGAAGCTGATCACCGGCATCCCGCTCAGCAGCGGTCGGCACAGTGGCTGCCGGCTGCGGTTCCGATCGGCACGGATGCTGTACGTCGGTACCGGCGACGCCGCCCAGGGAACCAATGCCCAGAACCTGAAGTCCCTCGGCGGCAAGGTGCTGCGGGTTCGCAGCGACGGCTCCATTCCCACCACCAACCCGTTCTACAGCCGCGGCGGCAACGCCCGGTACGTCTGGACCTACGGTCACCGCAACGTCCAAGGTCTGATCAAGCGGCCGGGAAAGAGCGAGCTGTGGTCGGTGGAACACGGCCCTGCTCGCGACGACGAGGTCAACGTGGTGTGGAAGGGTCATAACTACGGCTGGGATCCAGTGCCGGGCTACGACGAGTCCCGACCGATGACCGACACTCGTGGCTATCCCAACGCCACTGGAGCCCGGTGGCGCTCGGGCTCCCCCACGGTGGCAACCAGCGGCGGCACCTTCATCAACGGATCGAAGTGGGGCTCCTGGAACGGCAGGTTGGCAGTCGCCATGCTCAAGGGGGAGGGCATCAAGCTGTTTTCGGTCAATAGCGCAAACGGGATCTACGCCCAAGAGACCCTGTTTCGTGGCTACGGGCGTATCCGCACCGTCCAGCAAGGACCAGACGGTGCGGTTTACTTCACCACCTCCAACGGGGCAGGCGACGGCATCTATCGCATCAGCGTTCGCTGACCGCCCGGGCACCTGCTGTTGTCCCTGCTGGCCCGATTCCCCGCATGTGATCAGGCTCTCCCAATATGGACGTCGGCACGCCACGGGAGTAGCGTCAGCAAACGATCGACTGGAGATACCAGCCTGCAACGGGGGAAATCTCGAGGATGTCTGCACTCCCTGAAGTAGCCAGCGTGCAGGGGTCCGAGCCGGGCAGCCAGCGCTTCCTGCTGGCGATGATCGACGGCGGCGGCACCGTTCCACCGGCGCTGGGAATGGCCGCCAAGCTGGTACGGCGGGGCAAATTTGTCCGAGTCCTCGGTGATCCGACGATTGAGCAGTCGGCTCGGTCAGCAGGCTGTGAGTTCTCGCACTGGCGGGCGGCGCCGCACTTCGACTCACGCGCAGATCAGATTGCACTTCCTGCACAGATGGAGGCACGCAACCCGTACGGGCAGTTCAGGGTCGCCAGAGATCTCCTCATCTGCGGGCCCGCCAAGAAGTCCGCCCAAGACGTCGTGGCGACCGTTAGGGAGCATCCCGTCGATTCCGTCCTGGCGGAGGCCGCGATCCCGGGAATCTTGATCGGCGCCGAAGCCACCGGCCTTCCCACCGCAGCGCTGATGGCCAACATCTATCTGCGTCCCACTCCCGGTCTGCCCGTCCTCGGCTCTGGCTGGTTACCCGCGAAGGGAGTCCTCGGTAAAGCCAGGGACCAGCTCGCCGTGAGAATGATGCGTCGGCTGTGGCTCAGCTCGCTGCCACGGGCGAACGCCATCCTTGCCGGCTACGGTCGGCCGCCGGTGACTGACCTCTATGAGCTCTTCGACCGCTGTGCCCGGGTGCTGGTAATGACGAGCCCATTCATTCGACTTCCAGGTGCCACACCTACCGGAGAATCTTCGCTATGTCGGCCCCCAGCTGGATGACCCTGCGTGGGCCGCCGGCGATGACTGGCGACCCGACGGAGACGGACCCCTGGTACTGGTCGCAACCAGTTCGATCTTCCAACACCAAGCCGATCTGCTCCGCCGGGTCGCCGACGCGCTAGGTCAACTGCCCGTCCGGGCGGTTCTCACTACTGGTCAAGGCGTCACTCCGGACGAGATCGATGCTCCGTCGAACGTACGGGTGGTAGCAGCCGCCCCGCACAGTGCCGTCATGGCTGAGGCTTCGGTGGTGATCACCCATGCAGGTCATGGCAGTGTGCTGAAGTCCCTCGCGGCAGGCGTTCCTCTGGTCTGCGTGCCGATGGGCCGTGACCAGAAGGACAACACCGTTACGCGTGCTGCGGCTAGGGGCCGGCGTACGGCTCAGTCAGGCGGCCCGCCCCCTCAGATCACCGCCGGGCTGAGTCGGGTCATCGAGCAGCCGTCGTACGCCGAGGCAGCCCGTCGGTTCGCCGACGTACTGGCGTACGAAGCCGCGACTCGACCAAACGCTGCAGACGAGGCAGAGGCGCTGCTGACCCTCAAGTAGCACTGCGACATGGACCGCAAATGCTTTGCTCACGACAGTCCTGGTCGCTGGGCCAGCGAACCTATCTCGGTCGTCCTTCCTACACGCGTCAGAGTCGCTGGTATCGGGACCACCTATGCGAGGTGCGAGTCGGGAGAACTTCCCGACCGATCCGGGAATTCGCCCGATGTGCGGGCCGTCGGTTGGACGCGATGCTCGACGCGGACGTACGGAAGGACCGTGCGTGTCCGAGCCGGAGGGGCCATCAATGTCCAACAACGTTTCCACCGAGACCCAAGCCGCTACAGCGGAGCCAACGCTCGACCTCGCCGGGAGGAATCTGTGGCGCGTGGCAGGTGGTCTTGCGCTCGCCCATGTCGTGCTGCTGGTTTTGGGCATCACGCAGCAGAGCAGTCCCCTGTTCCAGGAAGGCGTGGAGGGCATCCGCCGTGGCTACGCCGAGGGAAACATGACCCGCACCATGACCGCAGGCATGGTCGAAGTCTTCGGGTTCGTGCTGCTCATTCCCGCTCTGGTCTTTTTGGCCCGGGCGATCGGTCGTCGAACCGAAGCCGGCCGGTGGGCATCCCAGACTGCACTGATGGCCGGGATGGCGTATGTCGCGGTCACCTTCGCCGTCGGGTTCCCCGCTGGCGCAGCGGCCCTGTACGGCGCCCAGCGCGGGCTTGATCTCGAGACTGCCTTCGCGATCAACAACATTCGGATCTTCGGCTACTTCCTCAGCCTGGCACTGCTCGGCGCGCACGCCATCGGCATGGCCATCGCGGCACGCCAGGACGCGATCATGAGCCGGTGGCTCCGCTGGGGTGGACTCTTCACGGGGGCCGTGCTGGTAGCCAGTGTCCCGGCAGCGGCGATCGGGCAGCAGGACTGGGGCACCCTGGTGTGGCTGGTGTGGTGGGTTGGCCTCGGCGTCTGGCTGCTCCGCCATCGCCAGCACGCCTGATTCCCCCAGACACGTTGAGTTTCCTGCAGACACCTCGTCGGCGACCGTCGTAAGTCAGACTGTGACAGGAGGTATCGGGATGAGTCCGTGGCGGTTCATCGGGGTCGTGCTGACAGCCCTGCTGGCCATCGGCGGCGCGCTAACCTCAGTCCTCCTCGCAGCGCCGTTCGGTACCCCAGTCAACGAGCTCGCCATATTCCTTGTGGTCGCCGCATACGCCGTCGTTGCCGCTTTGGTAAGCCTCGCCCGACCCGGTCATCTCGTTGGGCGGCTGATGCTGCTGGGCAGTTGTGTCTGGGGCGTTGGTGAGGCGCTACTCTCGCTTGCCACCTACTACCTCGCCCACGGTCAAGTGCACCTTGCGGGGTGGTTGGCAGCAATCGGTTCCCTCCGGGGCTTCGGATGGCTGGTCATGGTCCTCGGCGTACCGCTGGTCTTCCCCGACGGGCGTACGCCCTGGCGCGGACGCCGTCCTGCCTTGCTCGCCATCACCGCCACCAGCCTTTTCACGCTTGCCTCGCTGGTTGCACCACATCCGTTGGACTACCGACTCGCTGACGTGGACAGCCCAACCGGGCTGCCACCTAGCCTCGGCGGGGTCGCCGACATTCTGGCCCTGACAGCGCTCTTCTTGTCCGGTGTGGCTCTGATAGTCGCGCTGGCTGGATTGGTTCAGCGGTGGCGCCAAGGTGATGAGCTGCTCCGCCAGCAGGTCGGGCTGTACCTGGTCGCCTTCGCCGCGCCGCTGCTGCTGTTCCCGTTCATTTCCAGCTCACTGGTCGAGCCGTGGATGTTCGCGCTGGTTACAGTGCCGGTCCCAGTGGCCATCGGGATTGCACTGTTCCAGCGCCGGCTGTACGACGTTCCATTCGTCGTCAACCGAACCGTCGCGTTTGTGGTGCTATCGGCTGCCGTTGCGACCGTGTACGCCGCAATCGTTGGTGGGGTAGGACTTCTGCTCCGCGACCGTGGCGCGGCGTGGCTGGGGTGGGCTGCGGCCGGCGTGATCGCAGTGGCCTTCGTGCCGCTGCGCAATACGCTGCAGCGTGCGGTGAACCGGCTGACGTACGGCCAGTGGTCCGAACCCGCCGAGGTGCTCGCGTCCACCGGGCGCCGTCTCGCTGATGCTACTGACGTACCGTGGCTGCTCTCGAGCCTGACCGAGGAGGTTCAGTCTGGTCTCAAGCTCGCCTACGTTGAGATCACCGGTCCCCACGGGCAGGCATTGGCCACCTGTGGAGCCCCGCAGCAGGAGTACGAGGAGAGACCGCTGGCCGCCTACGGTCGCCACGTCGGCTGGCTGCGCTGGAGCCCGCCACAGCTGCGGGCACGCAACCGGCAGCTGCTCGACGATCTCGCTGGACAGCTGGGCGGCGTGGTGCACTCCGCGGTGTTGGTGGAGGAGCTCAGGGAGGCCCAAGAGCGTCTGGTGCGCGCCCGGGAGGACGAGCGACGTCGTTTGCGGCGCGACCTGCACGATGGACTCGGGCCAACGCTGGCGGCGCTTACCCTGCAGGTCGACATCATCCGCAACGTGTTGGCCGGTGGATCAAGCGCGGATGCTGAGCTGCTCCGGTTGCGCAGCGGAGTCGCCTCGACCGTCTCGGACGTGCGGCGGATCGTAGAGGGCCTCCGGCCTCCCGCATTGGACGAGCTCGGGCTCGACGGCGCACTCACCCAGCTCGCGGAGCGCCTTACGATGGGCTCCGACGTCACTGTCGAGGTGTCTATACCGGCAACGCTTCCCGACATACCAGCGGCTGTGGAGGTCGCAGCCTACCGAGTAACGCAGGAGGCGCTAACGAACGCCGTACGGCACTCGCGAGCTACCCGTTCACACGTTGAGCTCAGCGTGGACGGCGCGGGTATCCGAGTCGAGATCACTGACAACGGAACTGGGTCAGCGCACCCACGCCCCGGCGGAATCGGCTTGACCAGCATGCATGAACGGGCGGCCGAGATCGGTGGCCGGCTCAGCATCCGTACGACCCCAGCCTGCGGGACCACCGTTGCTCTCTGGCTGCCGCGAACTACGGCGGTCGCGCTGTGATCAAGGTGATCGTGGTCGATGACCACACGCTCTTCCGGGACGGGCTCACCGGCCTGCTCGGTACGGTGCCCGACATGGAGGTGGTGGCCAGTGTTGAGGACGGGGAGGCGGCCGTTCGCGCCGCAGTCGACCTAGTCCCCGATGTCGTCCTGATGGATCTCAACATGCAGGGCCTGCCCGGTCTGGAGGCGACCCGCCACATAGTTGCTCAGGCGCCGACGGTCGCTGTCTTGATCTTGACCATGGTCGACGACGACGACAGCGTGCTGGCAGCGCTCAAGGTAGGTGCGCGTGGCTACCTGCTCAAGGGCGCGGTCCAAGAGGAGGTACTGGCTGCGATCCGCGCCGTGGCGTCCGGCGGCGCGATCTTCGGACCAGGAGTCGCCGAGCGGGTCCTCAGCGGTGCTCGAGCGCCAGACCACAGGTACGGCGGACAACTCACGGATCGAGAGGCGGAGGTGCTGTCATTGATAGCTGCCGGGCGCAGCAACTCCGAGATAGCCCGCGAGCTAAGGGTGAGCCTGAAGACCGTACAGAATCACGTATCGCACGTCCTCACCAAAATGCAGGTACGCGACCGAACCCAAGCAGCACTGCGGCTTCGCGGTCTCAGCTAGCCGCCGCTAGCCACTCAGGCATCGCCCGGACGGACCAGACCCGACTCATAGGCAAGGATTACCGCCTGTACTCGGTCACGCAGCCCCTGCTTGGTGAAGACGTGCGCCAGATGCGTCTTGACCGTTGTTTGGCTGAGGAACAGCGTTTCAGCGATCTGGCTGTTTGACAGGCCTTGGCCGACCAAGGTCAATACCTCCAGCTCGCGTCCGGTCAACCCAGCAAGCTGGGATGATCTTGCGGTAGTCGCCGGATGCGGAAGATGAAGGAACCGCTCAAGCAGCCGTTTGGTGATCGCCGGTGCCAACAGCGCCTCGCCGGCGGCAACGACCCGGACAGCGCGCACCAGCTCCCCTGGGGCGACGCTCTTGAGCAAGAAGCCGCTTGCGCCGGCCCGCATTGCTTCGTAGACATAGTCATCGAGGTCAAAGGTGGTCAGCACCAATACCTTGGGACGCGGTGGTGACGCGCGGAGCAGCCGGCGGGTCGCCTCCAGGCCATCGAGCTTAGGCATCCTGATGTCCATCAGCACCACGTCGGGTGCAAGTCGGCGATTCCCCTCCAGCGCAGCGATCCCGTCCTCGGCTTCACCAACAACCTCAAGGTCCTCGCGGGACTCCAAGATCATTCTGAAGCCCCCTCGGACGAGTGCTTGGTCGTCGACGATGAGGACCCGGATCACGACGCCGCTGCTTCGATCGGCAGGTGCACCTGGACGGTGAAGCCTGCGTCGAGTCGCCGCCCTGCGGCCATCGATCCGCCATACAGAGCCACCCGCTCCCCCATCCCGATCAAGCCGTGCCCTGCTCCGTCGCCCTCGTGCTCGGTTCCTGGGTGGGTCGGTACGTCGTTGCTGATTTCGAGCTCGAGGGCATCGGGCAGCCAGCGGAGGTGCACTGTGGCGCGCGCTGTAGACGCGTGCTTAGCGGCGTTGGTGAGGGACTCCTGCACCACCCGATACGCCGCCAAATCGAGCCCGGGCGGAAGCGACCGAGGATGCCCCTCGCTCGTGACCTGAACGGCTAGCCCGGCCAACCGCGCCTCTGCCACCAGTTCTTCGAGCCGCGCGATGCCCGGCTGCGGTTCGAGGGCGACCTCGTCTCACTCCTCCCGAAGCACACCCAGCAGCCGGCGCATCTCCGCCAAGGCGTCGTTACCAGCAGCTCGGATCGAGCGCAGCGCGTCCCTCGTCCCTGCCGGGTCCCGATCCAGGACCTCCTCCGCCGCGCCAGCCTGAACGACAATTACCGACATGCAGTGCGCCACCACATCGTGCAGCTCACGCGCGATGCGTCGGCGTTCCTCCGCAACGGCAGCCCGAGCCTTCTCCTCGCGCTCAAACTTCAGACGCTCCGTCTCCGCCTCCAGGCTCCGGATGTGCATCCGTCGCCGCCTCACGACCCGACCCAGCAGCCAGGCGCCGCCGAAGTAGACGATGCCGTACACGAACTCGAAGGATGAGGTCGCGGCTGGGTCCCGTACCCCCTGCGCCGCTACGGCTGTTCCCGCACAAAGCATCCCCAGAACCGCCGTTTGAGTAGCAGTGTGGGCGGCCACCGAGTAGGTGGCCAGCATCACCGCAAGGAACTCACCGAACGCCGGTAATGGAGCGGTGACCAGTGACTGGGCAGTCAGCGCGCCGGCGACGACGACAACAGTGGCGAATGGCGCGATTCGGCGGCAGCTCAGCGGCAGCGTCACCCCCGGCGCGAGCATCAGGAATCGGGCGGATCCATCGTCTAGTCCGTCCGCTGCGATCTGGATGATCGTAATGACCAGCAGCACGACTGCCAGCGACCCGTCGACCGCGAGGGGACGCAGGCTGACCGGTATGGGCCGTTGTGCGCGAGCTGTCACGGCCACCACACTGCCCTCCCTTCCCGTGCAGCAACTCATCCTTGAGTAGGAAGCCCCCGGCCAACATCATCCCGTAGCACGAGCCACGTCATGCGCTGGACGGATGATTGCCAGGCGTGCAGCCACCATGCTCGATCGATCCAACCTCTCTAATTGAAAGGTCGTCATGATGGCACTCACCCGCTTGTCCCGGCTGGCCGCGCCAGCCGGCTTCGCCGCGGCAGCACTAGCCCTCGCCGCCCTGGTCCTGTTCACAGTGGTCGCAGGATCTGGCACCATCTCACAAGCCGCACGCAGGGCGGTCTTCTACGCTCCGACACTGTGCGCGCTCGGATCCATCGTTGCGCTGCTGGTGGCACTCATCGCCTTGTTCGTACGCCAGTCCGGTGAGTTCGGGCCCTTCGGTCTTGCTGCCTTTCTGACCGCCCTGGTCGGCACGGTTCTCGGGGCTGGTGGGTACTGGACGTACGTCTTCGTCCTGCCGGAACTCTCGAAGCAGGCGCCGTCGGTGGCTGACCAGTCCTCAGGTTCGGTCCTCGCCGGGTTCTTTCTCTCGTTCCTCATCATGGGTCTTGGTTGGCTGCTCTTCGCAGTCGCCAGCATGCGCACGGGCGTGTTCCCCGCGTGGGCCGTGGGCCTGCTAATGATCGGGTCTCTGGTGACGATTGTCCCACTGCCATCACGGACGTTGGTGCTCTCGCTTGCCGTTGCCTGCCTCGGTTATCTGGCGTGCCGGCCCGTTCCAAACCGGCACAGCGCGCCGGAACCAACCGGCTGGTTGGGTCACCGACTCAAGGGTGGGCGACCGGTTTGAGTCTTTGCGCCGGAGACGAAGAGCTCACAAGTCTGCGGGTGTTGCCCTTGCCTTTCGGTCGGCACTGTGATATGCCGCAGGCAGGGGGGTCATGCAACACGCATGACCACGTAGCTAAGGCGTCGCTATGTCTCGAATCAGCAGTCGTAGGGCTGCAGTAATCATCTTTGTCATGTGTCTGCTCGCTGCGCTCGCTGTGATCGGGTCCCCAACGTCTGCCTCCGCAGGTGTGGCAACCAACAACGTGCCCG
The DNA here is from genome assembly GCA_902805915.1 of uncultured Propionibacteriaceae bacterium. GTDB lineage: Bacteria > Actinomycetota > Actinomycetes > Propionibacteriales > Propionibacteriaceae > Microlunatus. Next base: position 9,524 of record CADCUO010000191.1, read on the forward strand.
GCAAGACGAACACCCCCACCACCACGTTGAACCTGAGGTCCTGCGCCTCGACCACCTGTTCGGTGCTCAAGCGCATCCCGCATGGCACCCTGCTGTACATGACCGCCACGTCGGGCGACTGGTTCAAGACGAGCTACGGCGGTTCGACCGGCTGGGTCACCTCCACCTACATCGTCCTTCAGGGAACGCCCGCTACGTCGATCAACCGTGGCAACACCAGCCGCAGAATGGTGTCTTACACCTTCGACGCCGGGGCTGATGTGGGTTACGCCGGACAGATCCTGAACTTCTTGAAGAGCAACAACATCAAGGCAAGCTTTGGGATGACGGGAAAGTGGGCCGCAGCTAACCCCGCCCTCGTACAGCGGATGAACGCTGAGGGCCATCACATCTTCAACCACACCTGGACCCATGACTCGTTCACTGGCTTCTCCACCGGTCGAGCCGCATTGAGCCCGGCGCGGCGGACTGAGGAGCTGGTCCGCACCAACAACAAGGTCATCGAACTCACCGGGAAGTCCACCCGCCCATACTTCCGCCCGCCGTACGGCGACTACAACAGTGGTGTCCTTCGTGACCTCGGAGCCAACCGGTTCAGCAAGAACATCATGTGGAGTGTGGACTCCCTGGGCTGGAAAGGCCTGACCAGAACGCAAATCTGCGATCGGGTCGTTAACTCCACCAGTTCAGCAACGTATCGGGGGAACGGCTACATCCATCTGTTCCACGTCGGTGCCCAGTCGCAAGATGCGAACGCGCTCCCGTGCATCACCACAAGACTCAAGGCACTCGGGTTCACCTTCGGCACCGTCCCCCAGGTCATTGCACCGTAGCCACACACCACTACCAGACTGCTACCAGCGGTCGTGCACCAGCGGGCGGATCTCCCGCTCGTACAGGTCGGTCACGGCCGTCATGAAGTCCTCGCCTAAGGGCGGCAGGTCTCCAGCAGCCGCATTGGCTTGCGCCTGCTGCACCGACCGGGCCCCAGGGATGACAGTGCTCACTCCAGGTTGCTGTACGACCCAGGCAAGCGCCACCTGCGCCGGCGTCGCCTCAAAGGGCAGGTCAGCGACCAGGGAGGAGAACTCCACTGCTGCCCGAAGCCCGGTGTCGTAGTCCACACCAGAGAAGGTCTCGCCTACGTCAAAGGCCGAGCCGTCGCGGTTGTAGTTGCGATGGTCGCTCTCCGCGAACGTGGTGTCCTTGGTGTACTTGCCGCTGAGCAGTCCACTCGCAAGGGGAACTCGGGCGATGATGCCCACACCGGCCTGCTGTGCAGCCGGAAGCACGTACTCCAACGGCTTCAGCCGAAACGCGTTCAGAATGATCTGTACGGTTGCGGTTCCGCGACGGGAGATCGCCGTCAGCGCCTCGTCGACTGTTTCGACACTGACGCCGTAGCTGGCGATGACGCCATCGGCCACCAGGGTGTCCAGTGCGTCGTAGACCGCATCGTGGGAGTAGACCTCCGTGGGCGGGCAGTGGAGCTGGACCAGGTCGAGCTGGTCCACGCCGAGGTTGCGGCGAGACCGGTCGGTCCAGGCACGGAAGTTGTCCAAGGTGTAGTTCTCGGGTACCTGATCGACCCGGCGGCCCATCTTGGTCGCCACGGTAAGCACGTTGTCTGGGTTCTCGGCCAGGAACCGGCCGATCATCTGCTCGCTGCGCCCGTCGCCGTACACGTCGGCTGTGTCGAAGAAGGTGACGCCCGCCTCGACTGACGCCGACAACAGCTCCAGCGCCTCCGACTCGGAGACGTCGCCCCAGTCACCGCCCAGCTGCCACGTGCCGAGGCCGATGACCGATACCGGC